>DASZFO010000167.1 GCA_035939775.1 Pirellulales bacterium
TCCGTGAATGTTTCCCATTATCAGCTTGCCGCGGTATGGTTCGGGAAACGCGTCGGTGTCCATGTAGAGCAGCCCGCAATAGGCCGCTTTCTGATGATGGTGCTTGACGATCGACGGCAAGACCCAGGTGAACGGTGGATATGGGCCGCCTTGGCGGAGATAGTAACCAGTCTCCGTCAGATGCCAGAGATGATCGACGACGCAGGCGCTGACGAATCCGCTTCCCTCGGCGTCCCAAGCGATTCCCCAGGGGTTGCTCGTTCCTTCGCAGAACACTTCGAAATCGTGCGTCCGCGGATCGATGCGAAACATTGCGCACGTGAAGCGGAATTCCTTGCCGTTCTGTTTGATATGGGCCTCATTAAATACTCCGTTCAGTCCGTAAAGATAACCATCGGGTCCCCAAGTGAGCGAATTGGGCAGCTCGTGCGTGTCGTAGCGGCCGAAGCCAGTGACGACCACTTCGCGCTTGTCGGCCCGGCCGGTCCCCTTGGTGTCTTGCATGAACAGGATGTCGGGCGAGTTGCAAACCCAGACGCCGCCATGGCCGACCGCGATCCCGGAGGGGATATTCAGGCCGTCGGCGAAGACGGTGATCTTGTCGATGTGACCATCCCCTTTGGTGGATTCGAGCACTTTGATCCGATCGCGGCCCGGCCCGGCGTCACGTCGTGGATACTCGATGCTCTCGGTGATCCAAAACCGCCCGCGCTCGTCGATCGTCATCGCGACCGGATTGACGATATCCGGTTCGGAGGCGACGAGTTCGACGGAAAAACCCTCAGGCAGCGTCATCTTCTTCATCGCCTCGGCGGGCGAAAGCGGCGCGCCGGGGGCCTTATCTTGGCCGTGCGGAATCACATTGGCGGCTTCGACTGTTGGAACGACGAAGCACGCGGGAAGTACGAAGTACAAAGTACGAAGTACGAACGTCGTCGCGATCGCGATCCTCAACGGTGTTCCGCGTGAGAGCCGCAGCGCGGGCGTGACCGCGCCGAGGGACGGAAGGTTGCGATGTTTACAAGGCATGGGGATTCTTTGGCGGCAGGGCATCTAAACGCTTGGGGTGGCGAAAAGCCCATTATGGTTTTGCCGCCGACCCTGAGCAATCCACTTCCGCTCGGCTTGCTAATTCGGCCGAAACTGGCTAAGTTCAAGCGTTTAAGCGTCTATGGGGCCGCGGGGAACTCGGATGATTGCCGGAAAGCCAGATTGCCAGCGGATCGTGATTACCGGCGTGGGGTTGGCTGCGCCGAATGGCGATAATCTGGGCGAGTTTCGCGACAGCCTGCTCGCCGGTCGGAGCGGGGTTCGGCCGTACGACATCCGTTACGTCGGATCGACGTTAGCAGGCGTCTGCTCGTTCAACGAACTCAAGTACCAGAACCGCAAGGATCTCCGCCGGGGCACGCGGGCCGGCAGCATGGGGGTTTATTGCTGCCAAGAGGCCATCGCCGACGCCGGGCTGGATTGGCCCAACATCGATAAGTCCCTGGTCGGCATCTATGTCGGCGTTACCGAACATGGCAACGTCGAGACCGAAAACGAGGTCTATCAGCTTCAAGGATACAACTTCGACACAAGCTTTTGGTCGCATCATCACAATCCGCGGACGGTAGCAAACAACCCGGCCGGCGAGATTTCGCTTAACCTCGGGATCACCGGCCCGCACTATACGATTGGCGCCGCCTGCGCCGCCGGGAATGCAGGGCTGATCCAGGGGGCCCAAATGCTGCTGTTGGACGAGTGCGATCTGGCACTGGCCGGCGGCGTCTCCGAGAGCATCCATACGTTCGGCATCTTCGCCAGCTTCAAGAGCCAAGGAGCGCTCGCCTCGCATGCCGATCCGACCAAGGCCTCGCGCCCTTTCGACGTCAACCGCAACGGGATCGTCGTGGCCGAAGGTGGCGGGATGTTTGTGCTCGAGCGGATGTCGGACGCAAAGGCCCGCCGAGCAAAGATCTATGGCGAGCTGGCCGGCTATGCGATGAACAGCGACGCCAGCGACTTCGTGCTCCCCAATCCTGTGCGACAGGCCGAGTGCATTCAGTTTGCACTCAACCGGGCCGGGATCACAGCCGACGAGATCGATATCGTTAGCACGCACGCGACGGGCACGACCCACGGCGATTCGCAAGAGTGCGATGCGCTGCGGCGCGTGTTCGGCGGCTCGAGCCGCACCCGATTCAACAACACCAAGAGCTTCATCGGCCATGCCATGGGCGCCGCCGGGGCGCTTGAATTAGCTGGCAATTTGCCGGCGTTCGACGATGGTATTTGCCATGCGACGATCAATCTCGACGAGATCGACCCCGAATGCCGCCTTGAAGGACTCGTCGTGCTCGAGCCGCGGGAAATGGGGCGCGTCGATTACATTTTGAATAATTCCTTTGGAATGCTGGGAATCAACTCGGTGGTCATCGTTAAGCGGTTTGGGGCAAACTGACGTTGTCTGATGACCGTTGAGGGGGAGCGGAGTATGAGTCCATCGGAGATTCGAGCGAAGGTCATCGAGATTCTGGCGGACATCCTGCCGGACGACGATCTGAGCCAATTGAAAGACGACGTGCCGCTGCGCGAGCAAGTCGAGCTGGATAGCATGGACTTTCTCGACATCGTGATGGAATTGCGCAAGCGCTATCGAATCCAGATTCCGGAAGACGATTACATTCATCTCGCCACGCTCTCGGGCACCGTGAAATACCTCGATCCATTGATGAAGGACCTGACTTTGAAATGACGAATGTCGAATGACGAAAGAATGACGAATGCTCCAATGAAAAACGACCGCTAGGCGACTTAAGGGGTCTGCTTTTCCCGCGTCATTCCTGCTTCGTGCTTCGTCATTCCTTAGAACGTGTTTGAAAAGGTCTTGATCGTCGCGGAAATAAGCAGTATTTACACGCAGCGTTTGAAACTGGAGGAACTTTTCTCGCTTCGGAGCACCTGGCATGGAAGCCGTCTATCCCACGGATTTGAGCGATGAGCAG
>DASZFO010000168.1 GCA_035939775.1 Pirellulales bacterium
CGTCGAAGAATACTTCCAGGTGGCGCTCGAACTGCTGGCCGCCCGCACGCGGCTCGCCGGGCCGATCGCGGTACCGGAGGCGGCGGCCGAACACGACCTGGCCTACCGTACGCATTTCGAGCGGCGGATGCGGCTAAGCAACGAGCCGGTTTACCGGGCCGAGTTCCGCAAGGCGTAACTGTTTAGCCGAGTCAAGTGCCATTGCTAGACCCCAGCGAGCTTGTCTCGGTCGGTGAATCAGATTGAACCAATGTTCTGGCTCCCCTCGCCCCGGTACTCCGCAATGCCGTTCGGCACGCGGTTTGGCGGGAGGATTGAGCGGGTGGAGTGTGAGGAGTTTGGTCCACGGAGGGCGTTGCGGGCAATCTAGTCGAGCTTGCCCGACGCGGCGAGGATGCGGTGGGCGCAGCCGCGTGCGGCCACGTCCGTCGGGGGCGCACGGAGTGGTCGGATCAATTCTGCGATTTTTTCAAGCTGGCCAGGTAGGCCGCGAACTCTTGGTCACTGACCCAGCCGAGCAAGTAGAATTGGATCGTCTCGAAGGTCCGCTTGGTCGGCTTCGAGCCGGTGCGGATGGCGATCAGCAAACTGACGATCAAAGCCGCGTACATCTGCAGCGCGACGCCGTTTTTCTGATGCGACACCAAGTGTCGGGCGCCGAGCACGCACTTCAGCCAACGGAAAAACAATTCGATCGTCCAGCGATAGCGATAGGCAATGGCCACGAGGTCGGCCGCCAGATCAAGCCGGTCGGTGATCAGCCACAGCTCGCTCGTCTTGCCGGTCCGATCCGCGCAGCGCACGATCACCAATCGCATCGCGCGCCCGACGACATCCTTGTGATGGGAAGTGCCCAGCCGCTTGAGAATCACGTCGCGGACGACGCCCGCCCGAGCGGCCTGCGGCGCGACCGGAAGTTCTTTCTCGACACGCAAGGCGAGATCGTCTTTGACGCGCGTGATCAGCGACGAACCGGCGTCGAGCACCGACCGCATCAGCTCGAAGCTGGCGTAGCCCCGGTCATTCACGTAGAGCAGTCCTGGCTGGAGCATGGCCTTCATCGCGGCCGGCTCCGAACAAGCGGCCGGCGTGATGGTGGCGTCCAGCGGAACCCATTTCGCCACGGAGAACTGCAAGTGCAGCTTCACGCCGCGATGCTCGGCGTCTTCCCAAAGGGCCCAAGCCATGCGGGGCAACGCCGCAAAAACCGAGCCGTCGACCGCCGTGAGATTCTCCAGGGCTTCGGCTTCCCGCCCGCGCAGTTGGGACCGGGCCTGCCGAGCGAGCTCCTTGAAAATCGGCCGGACCAGGGCCGGATCGAACACGCCGACCGACTCGCTAAGCGAGCCGAGCGACACGCGGGGAATGGCCAGCTTGCGTTGGACTCGTTCCCAATTTGAAGCGTTCTGTAGAGCCCGCAGGCTGTCGAGCGAGGGATTGAAAAAATACAACAACAGCAGCGTGAGGTAATGATCGTAGAAGAACTTCCGGTTGCCGGCCCGATCGCGCTCGGCGCCAGCGGGATGGATTTGCTCCAGCAGCCGCCCCACGGCAGCGATCAATCGCATCGCCTGGAGCCGGCCACTCGCCTGCTCTGTTTGCCGCTGTCGGGTTGAATCGGTGCGCGCCATAATGACAGTCATCCTAGACCATCATCTCCCAGGCGCAAATTTCGTGCCGAACGGCATTGCGGAGTACCGGGGCGAGGGGAGCCAGGAGTCCGGAGCGCAAAGCGGGTGAGAACGATTGATGAGTGTGATTCTCGCACAACTTTATGTACAAAACGCCCGCGAAAGCCGCATTTTCTCCTTGCCTTCGCTCGGACTAAGTGGTACGATTCGGATAACGGTACGGGCGCATGGATGCCGAATAAGTTCTTAAGTTCTTAGAGGTTTAGTGTGATTTGCTTGCAGCGACCAATTCGATTCGTCCTCACCTGCCTGATCGCCATCGGGCTGAGCGGCGGCGAGTCGTGCGTTTGTGGTTCGTCCGTTTCGGGCAAGAACCAGCAGCAATGCGCCAAGCAAGCTCCCGGCAAGCACGTACCCGGACAGTGCCGCTGTGGGATGAAAGGCGGCGTTTGCCATTGCGGCGCCGGTTGCTGCTGCCAGAATTCGGCGCCGGACAAGACGGTCCCGATCAACCAGAATAATCGCGGCAACAGCACA
>DASZFO010000169.1 GCA_035939775.1 Pirellulales bacterium
CGGCCCGCTCCGCTCCGGCTCGCTGGCGCTCGCCTCCGCTGCGCAGGCCGTCCCACGGCGGTGACAATTTCATTCTCCGTCGTACCCACGGGTACGTCGATCACTCGCGCCGAAGAAACATACAAGGGTTCCGTCCGCCGCTGGTGGACTGCACCCTGGGCTTGGCTCCGCCGGCCTTTCAGGCCGATGCCTAGCGCTACGGTTCTTAATCTGGCGCACTACTCGGGGGTTACCTGCCATGACGACGCTCACACGTGAACGGTTCTTAAGCGTTCGGCGCAAGTTGCTCGCGTTGACTCCGCACCATCCGCTGAGCGGCGGCGAGGGCCTCGCTGTCTTCCAAGTCCCAAACGCCGCCGGCGTCGATCCGCCCGGCGAACATGGCCAGATTCCAAAGCAGTTGGCCCAGTCGGCAATCGGAGTGAAGATCTCCTAAATCGGCGATGGCCTTCAGCAGTTCTGAACGTGTCGGATCACCGTTCATCGCAGGTCTCGTCTGTGCAATCTATCACCCACGGAACCCTTACGCAAACATCGGCGCACGGTGCTCAGGTTAACCCCAGCGGCCCCTCGCCGCAGAAATCGGTGTTGCCGAATTTCTTGATCCGATGGTCGAATCCGTGTGCCAGCGCCATCAGCAGCCGATTGTGCGGCACCTTGGAGAATTTCAGCGAGCGGCCCATCTTGAAGTCCAGGCCGTTGCCGACCAGCACAAAGGGGATGTTGTCGAGCGTGTGAGAATTGCCTTTGCCGAGTTCGTTGGTCCAGAGCAGCAGCGTGTTGTCGAGCAGGCTGCCTTGGCCCCCCGGCTCCGGAGTTTCGGCCAGCCGCTTGGCCAAATAGGCAAGCTGCTCGCACCACCATTTGTTGATTCTGGTGAGCTTATCGACGGCCTTTTCGTTCGAATCCGGCTCGTGCGACAATTCGTGGTGCCCCTCGTCCACTCCGATCCAGCGCATCTTTGCCCCGCCCACGGAGTTGGTGAATTGCAGCGTGGCAACGCGGGCGAAATCGTTCGTGAAGCTGTTCACCAAGAGATCGATCTGCATCTTGCTGATGTGCGGAATCTGGTCGTTCTCGCGCTTCACGCCCGGATCGACCTCGGGCACGGCATGACCCACGTCGGACGTCGCCCGCAGCTCTTGCTCCATCTCGCGGACAAACGTGGCATGTTCGTCGAGGAGCCGGCGGTCGTCGGGGCTGACCGCGCCGCTGACCTTTTTCAAATCGTCCTTCACGTCGTCGAGCACGCTCACCAGCATCTCACGGTCTTTCACTTTGCCGTAGAGCTTGGCGAACATCTGATAGGGATCGTCGATCGGCGTGACCGGCTTGTTCGGCCCGGCGTAGACCATGCGGGTCCAGGTGTCGGCGTGGTCGGGGACCATGACGCCGAATTCGAGGGTGCCGAACCGAGTGCGCGTGGCGTCGTTCTGTTGCAGGTGCAGCTTGATCTCTTGGTCGATCGAGACGCCGCTGGCCCAGCCCGCGGGCGTGTCGGAACCCCCTTGGATATTGCCGGGATAAAGTTCCGCTCCGGTCAGCAGGCAGCCGATGCCGCGCATGTGGTTGTCGCCGTCGCCGCGGACCCGATCACACACGCCTTTGAGCACGAGCATCCGATCCTGAAACGGCTCGAGCGGCTTGAGGCTCTCCTTGAGCGTGAACTTCGCCCCCTCTTCGTCGGGCCAGAAGGCATCGGGGATGACGCCGTTCGGGCTGAACATGATCACCATCCGCTGCTTCCGCCCAGCCTGATTGGCGAAGGCAAGGCTCGGCAGATTGAGGATGAACGGCAGCGAAGCCGAACCGAGACCGAGCGTGCGAAGAAACTCGCGGCGTGTTCGTGACATGGTGGACCTCATTCTTTTGTCATTCGTGCTTCGCCAGTCGTAACTTTCCCACCAGCCAGTTTTGCGTCGTGCGGAGTGATCGCCGAAGCGGCCATCGTCGCGACAGCGAGCTTGCGGATATTGTAGTCGTTTTTTGCGAACGAGCGGCGCAGGTCGTCGAGCGCGGTGGGGCCATAGGCTCGAATCGGTTGTTGCACGAGGTTGTGAAACATCTGCTCGACGAAAGCCGATTGGGCCTCGTCGCTATCGACTAGGAAGGCCCCTAGCTCGCGAGCATTGTTCACTGTCACCGCCTTGCCCGAACGCGAGTGATAGACGCCGGTCGAATCAACCGGCTTGCCGTTATCCTGCTCGCGATAGCGGCCGACCGCGTCGAAATGCTCCAGGGTGAAGCCGAGCGGATTGATGATGCCGTGGCAAGCCATGCAGGTCGAGGCTTGCGTTTGCAATGACACCCGTTCGCGCGTGGTCAGCGTCGGCTGCAATTCGGGCGAAAGCGGGGCGAACGCCTCCGGCGGCGGACGCAGCGATAGGGCGAGCACGCCGCGGGCCAGAAACACCCCGCGGAGGATTGGCGACGTTTCGCTGTTATGCGCGAAGCTGGTCATCAGGAACGGATGCGTGAGCACGCCGGCCCGCTGATCCGCGTCGAGCTTGACTTTGGTGAACCCAGCTTCGGCCGGCAGATCGGCGCCGTAGAACTTTGCCAGCCGGCCATTCAAGAAAAGATAGTCGGCGGAAAGCAGCTCGCGAAAATCGGATTTCTCCGACCAAACCACGTCGTCGAGAAACAACTCGAGCGACGTTCGCAGATCGGCGATCATGGCCGCATCGAAGCCGGGGAATTTCTTCGAATCCTTGGCTACGTCGCGGGCTTGGTCGGCCTTGACCCAAGTGAGCAGGAAATCGTGCAGCTTGGACTTCGCCCGCAGATCGCCCAGCATTCGCTCGGCCTGCCGGGCGACTTCTTCTTTCTTTGACAGCCGGCCGGCCTTGGCCTCGTTGAGCAATTCTTGATCGGGGATCGAGTCCCAGAGGCCGAAGGACAACCGCGCGGCGGCATCGTAGCCATCGGCGCGGCCTTCAATTTCGCGGTAAAGGAAGCGCGGCGATTTCAGCGACCGCAGCACGACGCGCTTGACGGCCAAGTCGGCGTCCTTGGCGGCATCAAACTGCTTATCGACTACGGCTTTCAGCTCATCCTCCGCGAGCGGGCGGCGGAAGGCTCGCTCCGCCAGCGCCCGGCAAAACGCCCTCAGCTTGTCCGCCCGGTCCTTGGCATCATCGCTGGTACCGGCCAGCTCGTTCGCGTGCGCCGCGACGTAGTCGGTCGTTTCGATGGCCGCCTCGGTAGTCGCTTCGTCCCATTCCTTCGACACGGTGGTGCCGCGTTCCCAGCCGTAGCTGCGATCGTCGGGCGGGAAGCGGGTCGCGCAGACGAAGAGTTCTGGCGCAGAGGCCGTCGAAAGCTGCCGCGACGGGATCGGCTCCTCGGCCCCTAGCGGCCGCTTCCACTTGAGCGCGATTGAGGCGGGGGCGGGTGGGGCCGCCGGCTTATCCTTGTGCTTCTTCGAATCGTCAACCCCTTGCTTCGATTTCGAGAATTCGAGCCGCACGGGATATGCCCGGCCGCCGACGAGGAACAGCGACCCCTTGTATTCCGTGTCGTTGCCCGACTTCACCCAAGCGTCGATCAGCGGATGGCGATCGTCGTTGACCCACAGCTTCGCCGCATGATCGGTGTGAACGACGAAGTCGTACTCGCCCGTCTCCTCGGCCAGCAGCGAGCCGTTCCAGCGGATCGAGAATTCATGCGCGTCGACCTTCTCGGCCACGGGTGAATCGGCGCCGAAGTCGAAATTCACCTGCGGATCAATTCGCTCCAGCACCCGCGACTTGTCATTGATGTGGCGGCCTTGAAAGTATTCGGCCTTCAGCCCGCGCTCGTTTCCCCAGTTGGGCATCCAGCGGAAGCTGCCGACCAGGTCGGCGACGGCCTGTCGATATTGGCGGACGGTGAGCCGCGCGAGATCGATCCGCGCGGGCCGATTTCGATCGCGCGCCGCCGGCGAATACATGGCATTGTAAACGAAGCCGGCAACTTCCTCGGCTTCCTTCTTGGGCAGCGAGCCGGGATCGTCGTCGGGCATGGTCTCGCCGATCAAATCGACGAGCTGTGCCAAACTCTTGTCCCCCGCGAGCTGCTCGCGGTGCTTTTTCGTTCCCTCGCCCTGTGCGCCATGGCAAACGGCGCACTTCGTTTTGAAGATCGCCTCGCCGGTCGGTTCGGCAGCCGCGGCGGCCAAAGGGGCAACGAGTAGCAGAGGCGCCAAGCGCCCCAAGAGCGAGCGAAAACAGCCGCGCAAGATCGGCGAGTGAAGCTGCATGGATTGTCGATCGCCCCAGACCCAGTCGGGTCGGCATGAGGGGCATTGGCGGGAGTGAATGTTTGGTCGCAGCGTCCCTTAGTTTCCCTTCTTGCGCGGCAATTGTCAACATTTCCATGTGCTGGGAACCTGCGATTAAGGCGCCGGCGCGCTCCGAATCGTTTAACCCGGAGCCAACTGCGACGGCGACCCGGGTCATGGCGCCGTCGCCGATGGCTCCGGGTTAAACGATCTGCTGGACAAGCCGGCAGCAGCGCCCGCATAATTGGTACTGAATTCTGATCGGTCGGGCGTTTCCGACTAAATCCAAACCAACGACACGCAAGGTCAATCCAATGCGTACCCATACCAAGGTGATTTTTTGGTTGGTGTTTTCACTGTTCGCCATTGCAGCAAACAACTTGACCTTTCTTTTTGCCGACAAGCCGGCAAGCGATGCCGCTCAAGAAAAGCCGGCCGCGCATGCCGAAGCGAAGAAAGCCGACGCGAACAAGGAAGAGTGGCATTCGATGTTCGACGGCAAATCGCTCGGGGATTGGAAGCCGAGCAAGTTCGCCACTCAGGGCACGGTCGAGGTGAAAGATGGCCGGATCGTCCTCGGCTTCGGCGACGGCTGCAGCGGCATCACTTGGAGCGGAAAGTTTCCCAAGACCAATTACGAGATTCGCTTGCAGGCCATGCGCGTCGATGGGAGCGACTTCTTTTGCGGGCTGACGTTCCCCGTCGGCGATGATCCGTGCAGCTTCATTTGCGGCGGCTGGGGCGGCGCGGTCGTCGGGTTATCTTCGATCGACGGTGAGGACGCCTCCGAAAACGGTACGACAAAAGTTAAGGCCTTTGATGACAACAAATGGTACACGATCCGCGTGCGCGTCACGAAGCATCGCATCTCGGCCTGGATCGACGGCGACCAGATGGTCGATCAGGGACTCGTCGATCACAAAATCTCAATCCGCTCCGAAGTCGAAGACTCGAAGCCGCTCGGGATCGCGTCCTGGAAAACCACCGCCGCCGCGCGCCAAATCGAATGGCGGAAGCTGACGGAGGATGAGGCGAAGGAGGAGAAGTTGAAGTGAAGGCCGAACTGCGCTCATGGAGCAGGAGCGCCCCCGGCCAATCGCGCTTTCACGGTCGCTTCATCATCATCGGTCAGGTTGGCTTCGATTTCGTCAAGATGCTCGTGAGCGTAGGCCAGCGCGTCATGCACATCGGCCGGCTTGAGCGGCGGGTATTGCTGAACGATTTCTTCAACGTTCATCCCATAGCGGTAGCAGGTTAAAACGGTCGCGACCCGAATCCGCGTACCTGCGACAACAGGTTGCCCACCACACCGCGCCGGGTCTTTTTCGATGTTGCGGTAATCCAGCTTCGGCATGGTCGGGTGCTCCTGCACTTTGGTCGAATCTTTACCTATCCCCATTGTAGCGACGGTCGCTCACGGGAACCAATCCTGCGGCCGTTACCGGCGCGCCATAGTTTTACCGACTACGGCAGCGGCCCGTATCGACATGGCGGCCTACTCCGCAAGACGTTTCATCGCGCGACCGAAGCGCTTGTGAACCATCTCTAGCGCGTTCTGAAATTTCTTCTCCTCGCCCTTCTCGCGGACCGGCGAGAGAACGAGGCACTGACCGTCCGTAATGACCTCAAACGGTGTCTCCGGCGACACCCGCAGAATCTCCAAGATCGGCTTGTCGATGACGAGCGCGTAACTATTGCCATGCTTCGTCAAGGTCTTGATCATCCGAAGCCTCCGAGTTGTTATCACGACATACTAACATTGTAGCACCCTTTCGGAGTGCAATCAACATTAGATCGAGCGAACTCATTCTTCTTCACTCCGCAACTTCGCCAGCACGCTGTAATCCTCTAGCGTGCTGGTGTCGCCGATGGTTTCCTTGCCGCTGGCGATGTCGCGCAGCAGGCGGCGCATGATTTTCCCGCTGCGGGTTTTGGGCAGGGCGTTGGTGAAGCGGATGTCGTCGGGCTGGGCGAGCGCACCAATTTCCTTGCGGACGTGGCGCTTGAGTTCTTCGCGCAGAGCGTCAGTCGGCTCGCCGGATTTGAGCGTGACGAAGGCGGCGACGGCTTCTCCTTTCAGCTCGTGCGGCCGGCCGACTGCCGCCGCTTCCGCGACCGCCGGATGGCTCACCAGCGCGCTCTCGATCTCGATCGTGCTCAGGCGATGGCCGGCCACGTTGAGCACGTCGTCGATCCGGCCCATGATCCAATAGTAGCCGTCGGCATCTTGCCGGCAGTTGTCGCCGGCCAGATAGCGATGCGGCACCTTGCTCCAATACTGCTCCTTGTAGCGCTCGTCGTCTCCCCAGATGCCGCGCAGCATGCCGGGCCAGGGCTTGGTCATAACAAGCCAGCCCCCTTGCCCGGCCGGAACTGGTTTGCCGGATGAATCGACGATCGCCGGCACGATCCCCGGCAGCGGCTTGGTGCAGCTTCCCGGTTTGGTCGGGATCGCGCCGGGCAACGGGCTCATCATGATTCCGCCGGTCTCGGTCTGCCACCAGGTATCGACGATCGGGCAGCGCTCGCCGCCGATCTTGCGGTGATACCACATCCAGGCCTCGGGATTGATCCCTTCGCCCACCGTGCCGAGGAGCCGCAAGCTCGACAGATCGTGCTGATCGACCCAGGCGTCGCCCCATTTGATGAAGGAGCGGATGGCCGTCGGGGCAGTGTAAAAAATGCTCACGCGGTATTTCTCGATCAGCTCCCAGAACCGCCCCTCGCTCGGCCAGTTCGGCGCGCCCTCGAACATCAGCACCGTCGCCCCGGCCGAAAGCGGGCCATAAACGACGTAGCTATGCCCCGTGACCCAGCCGCAGTCGGCAGTACACCAGAACAAATCCTCGTCGCGATGGTCGAAGACCCATTCGAATGTCTTCTTCACGAAAAGATTGTAACCCGCCGTGGTGTGCTTGATTCCTTTTGGCTTGCCGGTCGAACCGCTGGTATAGAGGATGAACAGCGGCGCTTCGCTATCGAGCGGCATGGCCGGGCAATCGGCGCTGGCGTCGGCCATCAGGTCGTGCCACCAGAAATCGCGCCCCTGCTCCATGTGGACCTGCATTCCGCCGCGGCGGACGACAATGCACTTCCGCACGGTCGGCGATTTCTTCAGAGCTTCGTCTACGTTCGCCTTGAGTGGCAACTGCTGGCCGCGGCGCCAGCCCGAATCGGCCGTAATGAGCAGCTTCGCCTGAGCGTCGTTGTTCCGATCGGCGATCGCTTCGCTCGAAAAGCCGCCGAAGATGACGGAATGGATCGCCCCGATCCGGGCGCAGGCGAGCATCGCGATGGCCAGCTCGGGGATCATCGGCATGTAGATCGAGACGACATCGCCGCGATGGATGCCCTGGTGCACGAGCACATTGGCAAACTTGCAAACCTCGCGGTGCAATTGCTGATAGGTGAGCGTTCGCTCGTCTCCCGGTTCGCCTTCCCAAATGATGGCCGCCTTGTTGCGCCGGGGGCCATCGAGATGGGCGTCGAGGCAGTTGTAGGCGGCATTCGTTCGACCGCCGACGAACCACTTGGCGAACGGCTCATTCCATTCGAGCACTTTACTATAGGGCTTGAACCAGCGCAGCTCACTCGCCAATTCGCCCCAGAAGGTTTCGATATCGGCGTTGGCCTCGTTCCACAGCGCTTCGTACTCGGCCAGCGACTTGATGCGGGCCTTGGCCGAGAATTCGGGACTCGGCGCGAAGAGCCGGGCCTCTTGCATGACGCTGTCCACCTGCCCGCCGCTGTGCGCTGCCATGAGAATCGCTCCTTGGAGCGCCTAACAAATCCGGCGGGGACTGTCCCCCTTTTGCGCAGTCGGCGGAGCAAAACGGGGACTGTCCTCTTCTCCCAGCCGGATTTGCTAGGCGCTCTAAACAGAAATCCGCGAATTGAATTGAACGCGAGTTCGTTCCGCGATTCTAGGGCCGCCGGTCGAGAGGGTCAACGAATGCCGGTCTGCCGGCTGGATGGCGCCGTTCTGTTATATTGACCTGGGTCGACGACGATTTGATCTACACTGCATATGGCGACGGGGCGGGCCTCGATCCGAAGGTGCCGGAGAAACTGAGCCTTGGCTTCGCTCGCATCGAGGGCGGGCCAGACGATCCCAAAGGCGCCAATATTCGCTCGACGACAGGCGAGCAAAAAGGGAATGGACCTCGCGGACGCAAGGCCAGCGGCTTGCTCATGGTCGACGGTGTGCTGTACATGTGGGTTCGGAACGCCGGCAATTCCCAGCTCGCCTGGTCCGAAGACCACGGCAAAACGTGGTCTTGGAGCGATTGGAAGTTCACCACCGGTTTTGGCTTTCCGACTTTTCTCAATTCTGGAAAGAACTACGCACATGCTCGCGACGAGTATGTCTACATTTATTCCACGGATGCAGACAGCGCCTATACTCCCGCCGATCGGCTCGTCTTGGCGCGGGTTCGCAAGGATCGAATCAGGGACCGCGCAGCCTACGAATTCTTCGCCGGCATGGACTCGACATCGCAGCCGATGTGGACCAAAGACATCCGCCATTGCGGGGCGGTCTTTGAACACATGGGGAAATGTTTCCGCTGCATGGTCAGCCTCGACATCGGTTTGAAACGATATCTGATGTGCCAGGCAGGTTCAGCCCGCCCGGTTGAAGCGGGCTTCGGAGTCTTCGACGCGCCGGAGCCGTGGGGACCTTGGACGACGGTCACCTACACGGCGCACTGGGACGTGAGCCCGGGAGAAACAGCCAGCTTTCCGACGAAGTGGATGAGCGCCGACGGCAAGACGCTCTATCTGGTGTATTCGGGCGACGACAGTTTCAATGCGCCGAGCGGTGCTCACGACGTTCGCTACGCCCGACGGCATGAAATAGTAAAAAAGCACTGGAAGAATTCGCGGATGCTGGACGCGGCGGATAATGCGGATTTATAATCGGCGCTATTGAGGGCTTGGATCGACTCCAGGCTCATTCCAAATGCGAAACGTCGATTACAGCGTTTGGATGTGGCAGTAGCGCTCGATTCGCCGACGACAGCGCCCGTGCGCCTTAGCCAGCCACTTTGGCCGGCAGGTTCAACACTTCGCTAGGAGCAGTTTCAAAACCGCCGGGGAGAAGGGGACAGTCCCCATTTTTCTTCGCGGACTGCGCAAAATGGGGACCGTCCCCGGCGGTTTTGAATCTGCTTCTAGTGAGACTTCGGGCGGCAGACCGGAGAATGAAAGGAGGATTTAATAAATCAGCGTTGGATGGGCTGTGTCGGAAAGTGCAAATCGAGCACTGGCTAACGTCGTTTTGAGGTCTCATTCATTCATTTCAGGAGAAAAGCTCATGAAACGCATGTATTCCATGATCGTCGCCATACTGCTGATCGCGGCGGCGCATCCCGCGATGGCGCAGATTCAGGTAAACACCGACGAGAACGGCGGGGGAACTTATACTTATTTCGGGACTCACAACTGGGGCGGATTCGTGACCAAGTCGTCACCGCCGGTGTATCATCTAGAAGCCGCTTTAGCAGCAGTCACGCCGCCGGGACCGAATCCGATTGTGACTCCCGGTGATGTGATCGTCAACGAAGTCGCGACGGCGCAAATCTCCAGCGATCTGCTCCGTTTCGACAACAATGGCAATCTGACGGTGTTTTCCGATATCGAGGCCAACGAACCTCCACCGCTCGATCTTGCTGACGTTGGCGTCCCCGCGCCGGGAACCAATGTGGTAATTCTTCCCGAGACAAGCCCGTCGGGCGGACCGCCGGTTGAAGGCGGCGTCAACGGCCTGTTTGGATACCAACCCGGGCCGGGCATGCCCGGTGGGTTTCCGAATGGGGTGGCCGGCACGATCAGCTACAACTTCTACAGCGACGGCTCGGTCCCGGAGCCGAGCACGGGAATGATGGCCGTATTGGCATGCGGCTTGGTGTGGTGGAAGCGAAAGTCGTTCAGGCGAATCGTCTAATCAACCGCGGCCTCGTCCGCCTCCAGCGCTGCAATGCGCAGACGCCCGTGCCCGTTCGACTCATCTCGCTCGGGCACGGGCTGTTCGTCGGAGACTAATGGAGCTTCAATGCAGAATTGACGGGTGCCATGGCCACTGCCCTGAGTGGCCATGCCTGGTTCGGCTCATACCCACGTCGACCCGCTGGCGCGGGTGCCCCGCGTGGGCATGGCACCCAACGTGTCAAAACAGCTTTGACGGTCCACTGGTGCGACCCGTGCCAACGGTCTGGCGCGGCGCACGGCCCAGAGATCAACGACGAATTGCCGAGAAACGGCAAAAGCTACACGACGTTGTTGGCTGGGTTCCAGACCGGCTGATCAATTAGACGACCCAACGCGCGGCGCCTCTGGAAGCGGGAGCAGCTTCGGTATGCGCTGCGAGTGTGGCGGCAACGGCGCCCCTTCGCCTTCCGCGCGATCAAGATAGTAATACGCGACGCTTGCGTAGTGGTTCCGCAACGGCTGGCGATCGTCGTTCGGACCGCTGCGGCCATGCTCGATCGTTACGCGTAGCGATTTCGTGAACGGCACGGGATCGAGGATGTGCCAGCGGTAACAGGTATTGAGGATGCCCCGCTTTTCGCCTCCCTTCTCCGGGTTGTCGTACAGCGGCACGCCCGAATAAGGATTCGAGAATGCGTGTTGGAAATCCCAGGCCCCGCAGAAATAGTCCTCGCTGCCGGTTCCTTCGATCGTGGGCTTGCTCGCGCCATCGACGTAGAACTTGTCGTTTCCCTCGCCCCACCAGCCGTCACTGTTGGCCATCACGCTCAAGAACGTGCCGACAAAATGCCCGCGGCCAGCGGCGTCGAGGATGAGGTAGTCCTCTCCCTTGGGCGCGGGAAAGGCCTGGCGATATTGGGTGTGAAAGTAGCGAATATCCGCCGCCGGTTGGTCGTCAAGCCGGTAGTCGATGTTGAAGTAGCAGTTCGCCACCGGCTCACTTCCCTCGTTGATCATCGTCAGGCGGGCCCCCTTGGCAAACGGCATCGGCCAATAGCAGTTCAGAGCCTTCACGCCTCCGATCGCGACTGGCGCACTCTTGTATTCCACGTAGCGGCCGAAGCCCAAGCCAAAGAAGTCGCCCAGAGGGCACTCGATTGCCGGCTTGTCGGCGCCGTCCCAAAAAATCCGCAGCACCAGCTCGCGAAGATGATCGGCGGACTTGCCATTGATCGTAAACCACATGTGCGTGATCCGGCCGTGACCCTCGATCTGACCCAATTCCAATGTTGCGCCCGGCGCGATCGGCCGGTAGTCGCCATTTTTCAAATGGGGATCGGTGCTCGATATTCGAAGCGCTCGGAACGCCTTCGGCTGGGCCAAGTCTTCGGGCACCTGAGCGTTCACCGCGGCCGCGGGCATCAGCAACGACAGAAAACCAACTGCGAAGGATAACCTCAGCCGTGTCATACCGCCTATCCGAAAACCGCCGGGGACTGTCCCCTTTTGTGGAGCGGGCACCAATGCTAGATGGTCGGGAACAAAAGGGGACTGTCCCCCTCTTCTCAGGCGGTTCTCGGATAGGCTCATAATGTCTCCTTCTTCATTGAGCGTTGTACAGACATGTCGCGTCGTAGTTCCTCGCAGTTCCGTACTACAAACGTAGAGTTTCCGCGCGAGCCGCGCGGGTGCCATAGCAGTGAATGGTTTCACCACGAAGACGCGAAGGCACGAAGAATTTGATTTCGTCGTTGTTCTTCGTGTCTTCGTGCCTTCGTGGTTCAACAACGCCGGATTGGTTCCGGCTACGCCGGACTGTGCAGTTCCGTGCAATACTATCCGATCAACGGCCGTCCAAGCAACGGCTGGCGACGATCCGAGAATCGTCGGGTGGAACATCCGCCGCGGCGTCGGCCTACCGCCGGCCCGTGAGCCCCGTCGAAAGGCGACCGCCGGCGAAGGGGACGCATCCCTGCAGGATGCTGTCGCGACCGTCGATCATCCGTCGCTGTCGCGTCGCGAAACGTCGGCGGACAGTGAGCCGTAGACGATCTTCGCGCGTTGGTTTTGACTTGACGCTGCTGGAACGTGCGACTCGACGCGCCTATATTGGGGGGAATCCCAATTCGGCGTATTGTCGGCGATCGGCAATTCAAAAAGCGGGTGGTTTCATGCCCATGACAAAGGCAGAGATGGAGGCGCATCGAGTTCAATACCATCTCGAAATCGCAAAGGCACGCGCGGCGGAACAGGCCGGGTTGTACCGAGAAGCAATTGCGGCAGCTTTGGCCTCGTGGGATCACATCGACGGAATGATGCAGTTTGAGCGGAAGTATGAAGAAGGAACATTCTCAAACATCGATGGCCTCGAATTGGTCCTGAGATACGCTCCCCTTCTGTTCGACTTTGAAAGCCTCGACAAACTGGAGACGTTGCTGAAGATCCAACGGCGAATCGTCAAGAACTCGGCCGGAGATTTACCGGAAAGGCTTGGATCCGCGCGCGAGTTGATGTGGGTCGCCCATCGCATCTGGAACGAGATCGAACGTCGCCCACAGCCATTGCAGCCTCCGACGATTCGAGGTTCGGCGAAAGAGAATGACCGATCGACGGCTGTAACCGACGCATGGGAAAAGATGCGGCTGCTGCATTGGTGTTCCGACGGGACTTCTTACCATTTGGCGTTCTCGACGCAGATGGATCGGGCGGCTTTCGCAAAGTGCCCGGTTTGTGGCGCCGTTGCAAAAGGGCCGAAGAGAGTGTTCTTGGACGAAGTGAAATGCCCGAAGTGCTCCGGAAGCGTCACGTTCGTAATCCTGGCGCGAGAAAACTAGCGACTCATGGGGAGAAGCGATTAATGGATTACATCATTGTTGCCATTCTCGGCATTGCGGGTGGGTGGGGGTGCGCTTTGATCGCTCTTGCGGTTCAACGTGCCAAGCTGCGCGCGCAGAAGCGCGAGCAAGACCTGATGGCCGAAAGGATCAGTCAATCCTCTCACGCAATCGGCACTGCACGGCAACAGATCGAGACGGAGTCGTCGCGGCTGGAGGCGGCAAGGGCGCAGTTCGATATGAGGGCGGTCGCGTACACGGAGCTGCACGACGAGAATGCGATTCTGAAGCGCGACCTGCGGAACCTCGACGTGGGCGTCCGCAAACTGCAACTTGATCGCGACCAGCAACGCCAGTCACAAGAGGCTCTCAACCAAAGGGCAAACGAACTTGGAAGTCGCTATCTAAAGGAAAGCGTGAAATGGATAAGCTCATCGCTCAACCCGAACAATTTTTCTGGCTGCAAACAACGCTTGATCGACGTTATTGTACGGTGCCGCGGGATTGGCTTTGAAGTGCCGGCGAGACAGGAAGCAGAGCTGCTCGCGAACTTGAAGTCCGAATATGAAATGGCTGTGCGTGCCGCGTTCGCACGTGAGGAGCAGACTCGAATCAAGGCGCAAATACGCGAAGAACAGATTCGGGCCAAGGAAATTGACCGGGAATTAAAACGAATCGACCGAGAGCGCGAGGCTATTAAAGCCGCGCTGGACAAGGCGCTCGCCGAGGCCAACGATCAGTACAGCGCCGTTGTCGAAAACTTGAAAGCCAGGCTCGCGGAAGCGGAGGAGAAGGCACAGCGAACCATCTCGCAAGCGCAACTCACAAAATCCGGTCACGTATATGTGATATCGAACATCGGGTCGTTCGGTGAAGGCGTGTTCAAAGTTGGAATGACTCGGCGGCTTGAGCCTCAAGAGCGAATCCACGAACTCAGCAGTGCCTCGGTCCCATTTCCTTTTGATGTGCACATGATGATCTCCTCAGACGATGCCCCTACCTTGGAACACGTGCTCCATCAGCACCTGCGGAGAAATCGAATAAACAGAACCAATCCCCGAAAGGAATTCTTCAAGACTGATATTGAAACGATTTGCAGAATCGTGAAGGACAACCACGGCGAGGTAAGTTTTGTCGCGGATGCTGAAGCCCTCCAATACCGACAGAGCCTCACCATGCCCGAGGAAGATCAAGAATTCGTCGAAAGCGTATATGACGATCTAGATGAAGAGACTGAAGAATCCGTGGTGAGCGATTTGTGACCGGATCAACGGCTCGTGAACCGGGCCAGAGGTCTTGCGGAGACGGAGGGATCTGTGAAGCCAACTATTAACCCCGCCTACAACTGCCATGACTGCGCCCATGCCCAAAGAACTCATTTCTTCGGCTTTGCTCGCTTTGTTTTGGCTGGCCGGCTCGATTGGCGCTGCCGTTGGCGCCGACTGGCCCGCCAGGGTTTTTGCGCCTTACATGTATCTTGGCGCCGGCGACAATTTCAAACTCACGGACTGTAACGACGCCTGCGGCCTCAAACACTACACGCTGGCCTTCATCATCGCCCGGCAGGAGGGCCGGGGCCAAGATACGAAGGTTTACCCAGAGCCATCCTGGTACGGTCGCATTCCCATCGAGCAGAATCTTTACAAGGATCAAATCGATGCCATCCGCAAACGCGGCGGCGATGTAATCATCTCCTTCGGCGGCGAGGCCGGCAAGGAGCTTGCCAACGTCATTGATGATCCCATTCAGCTTGAGGCCGCCTACCAGAAAGTCATCGGCCAATACCAATTCTCGTGGCTTGATTTCGACATCGAAGGCGACGGTTTGGCCAAGGGCAAACTTGACAGCCAGCGCCGCAACACGGCCCTCGCCAGCCTGCAAAAGAAGAATCCCGGCCTCATCATCTCCTACACGCTGCCCGTTGATCCCGATGGCTTGTCGGACGCCTCACGCGACCTTCTCGCCGACGCGGTCAAGAAGGAAGTCAAAGTCCACTCCGTGGACCTCATGGTCATGTATTTCGGAAAGAGATTCATCAACAAGGGAAAATCCGAAGGCCAGCTCGGCGTCGATTCCGCCAACAGAGCCAACGAACAGCTCCAGAAAATTGACCCCGCCATTCAGATTGGCCTTTGCCCCTGTCTCGGCAGAAACGGCTCCAAAGACGAAGTGTTCACGCTTGACGACGCCAAAACCATCAAGGCCTTTGCCGAAAAAACACCATGGGTCTGCTCCCTGCACTTCTGGTCGATCAACGACGACGCTGGCCGTCGCCGGCGCCGCGGTTCCACCACCAACGGCGCACAAACCGTCGAAGCCACCCAGCCCCGTCCTTGGGACTTTGCCAACCTCTTCAAGAGTTTTACGACGCCCTGATTTTCCAGCGCGGCGTTGGGGAAATCTTAAGAGCCTTTCCGAGAACCGCCTTGGAGAAGGGGACAGTCCCCAGTTTTTGCTCCGCCGACCATCGCGGCGATTGTGCCCGCGCAAAAATGGGGACAGTCCCCGGCGGTTTTGGGCGACCAGTTGCCGAGAAGCTGCGGAAGCCGTATTTTAGAACCTGCAGGCTCCCGTAGCTCAATTGGATAGAGTATCGGTCTTCGGAACCGAGGGTTGCAGGTTCGAGCCCTGCCGGGAGTAGTTTTTCCGCGCGCTTATCGCGATCGCCGGACTCGGCAGTCTCTAAACAACCGGCAAAGTCGTTACTCTCGGAGCGGATCCGAGAGCCGCCTGCGGAGAGGGGGACAGTCCCCTTTTGTTCCCGACCATCGCGGCGATGGTGCCCGCTCCACAAAAGGGGACAGTCCCCGGCGATTCTCGCATTGCGCCGCTCGCCCGCGAAACGAACCACGCGCGTTCGGCGAGCGTACTAGACATTCAAGCGGCGGCGCCGTGGATATCTGCTAGGCGCCGGAATCGGGCAATCGTGCGAAAGTCTTTCCGCGGCTTGCGCTTACGTTCGGTAGTATCGTGTCTTTTTTTGGCTCCGCAGATCGTCTCTTGGCCCCGGTCCCACGAATTAACCTCGACCGAAAAACAACTTCGTTGTTATTCCTGCCCTCTCCCGGACGGCGAGGGGTTTAGGGACAAAGTTATCCTTCAGTCAATCCTTTGCAGCCAGTTTCAGACCACCGCATGAATCCGCTTGCTTCCAAATCCAGCAAGGCGAAATGGCCGCTGATTATCGCGGGGGTCGTGATTGTCGTGGCGGCGGTCGTCGTGCCGCGAATGCTGCACGGGCTAAGGGAGAAGGAGGCCGACGCTAGCAGCTTGTCGTCGGATGCGGCCAGCAAGGTCGAGTTGGTCAAAGGAGAAACGGACACGTTGGACGTGCCCGCCGACGTGGTGAAGACCCTCGGCCTGAAAATGGCAGACGTTCAACCCGATACAACGCCGCGACAGCTCAAGCTCGATGGCACCCTGTTCGTCGATCCAAGCCATTTGGCCCGCGTGCATACGCGCTTTGCCGGCGAGGTGGTGGAACTGGGACCGGCCGAGCCGAACACGGCCGAAGGCTCGCCGGCCCGCTTGCGGTTTGGCGATCGCGTGGAGAAGGACCAATTGCTGGCCGTCGTTTGGAGCAAGGATCTCGGCGAGAAGAAGAGTGAATTGGTCGATGCGATTCTCCATCGCCGCCTCGATGACGAAACGCTCAAGCGGCTGCAAGCGGCGGCCGAGCGGGGCGCAACATCCGAGCAGAAGCTCCGCGACGCCCAACACAACGTCGAGGCCGACACGATTGCCGAGACCCGCGCCGAACGAACGCTCCGTTCCTGGCGCATGAGCGACGAGGAAATCGAGCGGATTCGCAAAGAGGCCGACGATCTTCACGAGCACAAGAAATCGCTCGACCCGAAGGCCGAGAGCAATTGGTCGCGCGTCGAGGTGCTGGCGCCCGTCGCCGGCGTGCTGGTTGAGGTGAATGTCGGGCCGGGCGACATCGTCGATACCACGCTCGATCTGTTCAAAATTGCCGATCTGAGCCGGCTGCGCGTGCAATGCCAGGTGTACGAAGAAGACCTGCCGCTGCTCCAGGAGTTGACCGATCAAGAGCGCAAATGGACGGTGCAGCTCGGCAACGACCGCGACGCCAGGACGCTTGAAGGACGCTTCGATCACTTCGATCAGATCGGGCACATCATCGACCCCAACACGCACACGGCCCAGGTGATGGGCTGGGTCGAAAACCCGGGAGAACGGCTGTTGATCGGTCAATTCGTCACGGCCATCGTCTCGTTGCCGCCGCCGAAGAACTTGGTGGCGGTGCCGGTGGGCGCGGTGATCGAGAATGGATCGGGCGCTTCGGTGTTCGTGAAAACGCCCGAAAGCCCCACGGCATCGGGCAGCTATCGAGTCCAGCGTCGGCGCGTGGCGCTCGTGCGTCAAGGGGACGAGACGGTCGGAGTGCTCGCGTCGCCCTCACACCAGCAACGGCAGCAGGGAATCCGATCTCTCGAACCGCACGAATTTGTCGTCACCAGCGGAGCGCTCCAACTCGCCGCCGAGATGGAAGAGCAGCAAACGTCGAAATGAGAAACGCGGAACGCAAGTCCGTAGGGTGAGTCAAGGCTTTGCGCCGACGCACCGCCGCGCGATGTTCCGGTGCGTCCGCGCGGACTTGACGCACCCTACGGATCTTCGTGCTTTCCCAGTCTCCAGTCCCGAGCCCCCAGTCCCCGCTGTGGTTCACAATCTCATTTCCTGGGCCACGAACAGCCGCGTTGTCGTGCTCCTGCTTGCGGCCGCGCTCATCGGGTTCGGCCTCTATTCGTTTCTCAATGTGAACGTCGAGGCCTATCCCGATCCGGCGCCGGCGATCGTGGAAGTTGTCGCTCAGTATCCGGGGGCTTCCGCGGAAGAGGTCGAGCGGCTGGTGACGATCCCGCTCGAGGATGCGTTGGCCGGGATGCCGGGCTTGACCTACACGCACAGCAGATCGATCTTCCAACTCGGGCATCTCCACAGCCAGTTTGATTACGGCATGGATTTCGAGAAGGCGAAGCAAGAGGTGATGAATCGGCTGCGGACGGCGAACCTTCCCGCGGGCGTCATGCCGGTGATTTCTCCCGAAACGCCGACCGGCGAAATCTTTCGCTATACGATCGCCAATCCGAAAGACGACGCGAACCGCGGCATTTACAACACCAACGATTTGAAGGCGATGGAGGATTGGGTGCTCGAGCGGCAATTCCGCCGTGTGCCGCGCATCGGTGACGTCAGCAGCTTCGGCGGCACGGTGAAGCGCTATGAAGTCCGCCCGGACCCCGATCTGATGAAGCGCTACGGGATCACTCTGCCGCTACTTCAAAACGCCATCGCCGGCAGCAACAACAACGTTGGCGGCGATTATGTTATTCGCGGGCCGAGCGCGCAGGTCGTCCGCAGCCTGGGGCTACTCGGAGGCGGGCAAGATCCGGTCGAAAAAGTGCTCGGGATGAAAGACCCAATTCATGCGCGCAACTATTTGCGCACCGAGGAAGAGCGGCGCACTCGGGAGATTCGCGAGATCGGTCTGGCCTCGACCAACAATGTGGCCGTTCACGTCGGCGACGTGGTCGAAGGAGGGCGCGTGTCGCCGGGATACGACATGGGCAACAAGGGGGTCGTCGTCGGAAATCAAACGCGGCTCGGCAAGGTAACGCTCGATCGCCCGCAAAAGGACGAGAAGGGGCGCGAACTGCGCGAAAATGGTGAGCGCGTCTGGGAATCGGACGACGACGTCGTGCAGGGGATTGTGTTATTGCGGAAGGACGAGCATTCGCTCCCTGCCCTGCGCGCCGTTGAGGCCAAAGTCGAGGAACTGAATAAGCCCGGCGCCGGCCGCCTCTTGCCCGGCACCAAGATCGCGCCGTACTACGACCGCATGGACTTGATGAATGTCACGCGGGAGACCGTCAACGAAAACCTGATGCTCGGAATGTTGCTGGTGACCACGATTCTGCTGATGTTCTTGAGCAACGTGCGGCCGGCGTTGATCGTCGCAATCAATGTCCCCTTGGCGCTTTTGTTCGCGTTTTGCGTGTTGTTTCTCCGGGGCAAGTCGGCGAATCTACTCTCCATCGGCGCGGTGGACTTCGGGATCATCGTCGATTCGTCGGTCATCATGGTGGAAAACATATTCCGGCATCTAACCTCCGGCGACGACGCCGATTTGCCGATCCGACAGCGAGTGGTTCGGGCCGCAAGCGAAGTCGAGCGACCGTTGTTCTTCTCGACCTTGATTCTCGTGTGCGCTCTATTGCCGCTGTTTACGATGAAAGGCCCAGAGGGCCAAATCTTCGGTCCGATGGCCGACACCTATGCTTTCGCGTTGGGGGGCGCGCTGCTCCTGGCGGTGACACTCTCCCCGGTGCTTTGCACCATGTTGCTTCGGCACGTGAAACCGTCGCGTGAAAACATCCTCGTTCGCCGGCTCAAGGCGGGGGCCGTGTGGCTGGTCGAGCGGTGTTTGCAGCATCGCGCTGCGTTTCTCGGAATCGTCGTCGCGATGATCATTGCCACCTGCGCGGCGATCCCATTTCTCGGGCAGGAATTCATGCCCGAATTGGAAGAAGGGAACCTCTGGATTCGCGGCGAATTCCCCTTGAGCATCTCGCTCGACGAAGTGACGGAAAAGGTGAAGATCGCTCGGGCCATTATTCGCAAATTCGACGAGACGGAACTGATCGTCTGCCAGATCGGTCGGCCGGACGATGGTACAGACCCCGGCGGTTTCTACAACGTCGAGTTCTTCGTCCCGCTCAAACCGTTTGGGGATTGGCCCGCCGCGAAGGAGCAGGAGGGGTTGCGCTCGTGGTTCCAAGCCAAACGCGTGCGCAGCAAAGATGAACTCATCGCCGAGATGAACGATCAATTGAACCGCAATCTGATCGGCGTCGATTGGAACTTCTCTCAAAACATCCGCGACAACGTGATGGAGGCGCTCTCCGGCGTCAAAGGGGAAAACTCCGTAAAGATTTTTGGCCCCGATCTGGATGAACTCGAGCGGCTGGCGGATAAAGTCAAGGAGCGGATGCAGAAGATCAATGGGATCGCGGATGTCGGCGTGTTCCGGATCAAGGGTCAGACGAACCTCGAATTCCCGATCGACCGCGAAAAATGTGCCCGCTGGAATGTGAACGTCTCCGACGTGCAGAATGTGCTGCAAACCGCCGTCGGGGGCAAGGCCTTTACGCAAATGATCGAAGGGGAAAAAACATTCGACATCGCCCTGCGACTGCCGGAAAAATACCGCTCGAATAAGAGCGCGATCCTCGATATTCCCGTCGAAGTGACGAACAACGTCACTGGCGGCGGACCGTCCAGCGTCGGTTCGACGCCGATGACTGGCAGCAGCACGGGACTTTCGCCGCTGGGCACGAGTCAGTCGATGCCCTCGCTCACCGGAAACATGTTCAATGGCACGCTCAACAATCTCAGCAACTCGCCGCGGCGGCGGGTGGGCGATCTGGTGACGCCGCTCGGTCCCGATGGCCGCCCCGATCCCAATGGCGATTTCGTCCGCTCGGGAGCATCGACCATTCATCGCGAACAAGGAAACCGGCTGATCGCCGTAAAGTTTGGCGTGCGCGGCCGCGATTTGGCCAGCGCGGTCAAGGAGGCCCAAGAAGCGACCGCGGATTTGTTCAAAGCTCCCTATCGGGCCGAATGGAGCGGCGAATTTCAGGAAATGCAAGAGGCGCAGATTCGCCTCATCGCCGCGATCGCCCTTTCCATGGCATTGATTACGATGCTGCTCTACATGGCCTTCCGATCGCTGATGGATGCGATTGTCGTGCTCTCCAACGTCGTCGCGGTGTTGATGGGGGGTGTTTGGGCGCTCTTGATCACGGGAAACAATTTCAACATCTCTGCCGGAGTCGGTTTTATCTCGGTCGTCGGCGTGGCGATGATGAACGGATTGCTGCTTGTCTCGTCGTTCAACCACAATCGGGCCGACGGAATGCCGTTGCACGAGGCGATTCTGAAAGGCGTTGAAAAACGAATCCGTCCGTTGACTATGACGGTGCTGACTGCCGTATTCGGCCTCTTGCCCGCCGCCCTCTCGACGCGGATCGGCTCACAGACCCAGCGCCCGCTGGCCATTGTCGTGATCGGCGGCATGCTCGTCACGCTCTTGCTCACGAACGTGATCCCCGTGCTCTACAGCTTCTACGGCCACCGCGACCCACCTGCTGGCGCCACGGGCCTCGGGCACTGATTGGCAAGCAGCGCTGACTTTGCCGCCTATTCTCAATCTGCTCGGCGAAGCGAACGTATCAATTGGTCCGCGGCTTCGCACGGCATGGATTGCGCCGGACCGATAGCATTCATTGTGTTTCGCTGCGCGCTGAATGCGGTAGGCACACTCCATGTGCCGTAAAAAACGGGACCAAGCGGATGATCGCGGCCTGGAAACGTGCGAGTTCGCTGATGCTCTTGGCGAGCATCATTGGCTGCTCGTCGACGGGTGCGCCACCGCGCGACGCTGCAGCCCTCGAGACGCCAATCGCATCTCCGCCAACGAACTCGTCCGCAAACGCGCCGGGAGGTACATCCGCGCCATTGCCGGTCGCTGCCGGTGCTCCACCCGTCTCCGAATTCTCTTCGGGCTTGAGTCTCCGAACTGAAGGCCGACCTTTGGCCCGCGGAGCGCAGGAAACCGGGATTCGCGTCGTCGCCGATGAGGAGCCGATCGCCCCTGGCACGAAGCAGGGCCCCGCTGTGCACCCGCGGCGGGTTGAGGTGCCAAACGATTTGCCCGGGGCCGAAGCGCCGCGCATCCGCCTGCCGCGATTCGAACAGAACAATCCCGAGCCGCGCGAGCGCGCGGTTGCCAAGCTGTTTCCCGATTTGCCCGCCCTCGGTGCCGATTTTGTCGCCAAGGCGACGCCGAACGTTCGGCCGTTGTCGCTGGGCGACCTCGAACAGATTTCCCGCGAACATAGCCCCGCGCTTAGCCAGGCAGTGGCCAGCGTTCGCGCCGCGATGGGGGCCGCGGTCCAAGCCGGACTTTATCCCAATCCAAATTTCGGTTACGAGGCCGACAACATCAACTCCGGCCGCACAGCCGGCTTCCAAGGCGCATTCTTCGAGCAACCGATCAAGACGGCCGGCAAGCTGTCGTTGGCCCAGGCCGCGGCGCAAGTCGGCGTGGAAAATGCCCAGGTCGCCGTGCGCAAGGCGCAGGTCGATTTGGCCCATCAGGTCCGCGCGGCGTATTTCTCGGTGCTCGTGGCGCAAGAGAACGTTCGCATCAGCCGGTCGCTGGCGAAGTTCTCCGACGACGCCTATCAAGTACAAGTCGAGATGACCAAGGGAGGCCAGGCGGCCGTCTACGAGCCGATGCAGCTCCGCGTGCTCGCGTTCCAGGCCCGCTCGAATCTCATTCAAGCCCGCAATCGCTACATTTCCGCTTGGAAGCAACTGGCCGCGGCTGTCGGAGTTCCAGGGCTGCCGCCGGCGCCACTTTCCGGCGGCGTCGACGCCGCGGTGCCGCTCGTGCGGTTCGACGCGGCGCTAGCTCAAGTGCTGTCGAGCCACACCGACGTCATCACGGCCGAGAACACGATCCGCCAGGCGCGAATCAACGTTCAGTTAGCCTACGCCAATCGAATTCCCGATGTGGCCACGCACGTGGCCGTGCAAAAAGACAATACTGCGGCCCCGTTCGGCGCGGCGGTCAATATCGCGATCAGCGCGCCCATTCCGCTTTGGGACCACAATCAAGGCAATATCGCTCAGGCGGAAGCCCAGCTTGCCAGCGCCATCGAAGGCCCGCATGCCACCCGCGACGATCTGACCAATCGGCTGGCAGACGCCTTCGAGCGCTACGAAGACAATCGCGTGCTGATCGAGTATTACCGCAAGCAGATTTTGCCCGATCAGGTGCAGGCTTTCCGCGGGGTTCGGGAGCGATACGACGTCGAACCGGACGCCGTGGCGTTTTCCGACATCGTCAACGCCCAGCAAACCTTGGCCACGACTGTAACATCCTACGCTGCGGTGCTAGGCTCGCTCTGGACGGCAGTGGTCGATCTCGGCGCGCTCTTGGAAGCCGACGACCTGTTCCGTATGGGCCAGTTGGAGAACGTGCCGGCCGTGCCCGACCTCGAGCTAATCGCACCGCTCCCCTGTTGCCACCCGTCGGCACTTTGGCAAGATCCTCAAATGCAGCGCGGCGACGGCCGTTGGCCGTCGGCGACTCCCGCATCGGCACGCTAAGCGATCTTGGCGATTCAACAAGTCCGGTGGCAACGAATTGAAATTGCCGGAGCGCTACGATTTCAGCGTCGCGCGCCATTCGTCGTCCAACTCTTGGAGCGTCTTGCCGGTCGAGGCCTTGAAGTGGTCTTCGCTGTACTTGCCTTGGCGCATGGCAGCGTTGAGCTTGCGGACCAGTTCTTTGTCGTATTTCTCGCTGACGTAATTCAGGAACGTCGCGGTCACTCGGTAGCTGCCGTCGTAATGCTTGTCGGCTTTTACGGGTCCGGCTTTGCCCGGCTCGTATTTGAAGAACCGGATGTAGTCGGCGATTCCCTCGACGAGCCAGCCCGGATTTCGATTGCCGCCGCGACCGTAGCGATAGGCCTGCACGACGTGAACCGTTTCATGGACCATCGCGCCGACGTCATCAGGATGCCGCTTGAACCACGCCACGGCGCCCGTGATGCGCGTCCCGCCGGTGGCCGCGACGCCCCGGTAGTCCTTCTTCAGCGTCATTTTCACCAAGTGGGCCGGCCTGAAGCCTTCGCTGGGGAGTTCCTCGTTAATCATCGGGTACGTCCGCTCGCAAATTCGGGCACACTTATCGGCCCATTCCTGCATCTCGGGAGCGTCGGAGACATCGACGACGAATTCCACGGGGTACTTGAAGATAGCCACCCGCGGCGTCGATTCGACTCTGATTTCCTGGATCGCCAGCGGATGTTTCATGTCTTCGGTCGGGCGGATGCGAATCGCGACAACTTTCTGGCCGTCGGCTTCGGCCTTTGCGGCGCCGTCGGCAAACTTGGCGAGCAGTTTGAACTCTTTGCCGTCGTGGGAGACTTCGAGTTCGCCCGCGTCGAGCTTGTTTTCGCCGCTCGGCGCGCCGGTCGCGACGGAGATCGATTTCAGCGCGACCGGCTTGTCGAACGTGAGCGAGAAGCTATCCGTCGTGGTGGGGTTCTGCTCCGAGGCGAAGAAGGTGCTCGGATCGCCATCGAACGCGAACTGCCGAATGTGGTCGGAGTCGGTCTTGAGCGTGCTCTCAACGATCGCCGCCACCCACCCACCGGTCTCCTTGCTGTCCGAGGCGGCGAGCGCCACGCTAGGGATCCACAACAGCGAAATCATCCCGGCGACACAACTCGAACGGTGCATCAAATTGCTCCTCGGATTGGCGGGCTGCGGTGCAGAACTATTGTGCCAATCCAACCCACTCGAACGCAAATGGTTCCGGGATTATTTCCGATCATCCCGTCACCCCATCAACTTGTCACCCAGTCATCTCTCATCCCATGCTCGCCAGGCCAAGCACCTTGCGCAGGGCCGTCATCGCCACCTCGCCCACTTGCCGCGGCGGAATTTGCCAGATTTGCGGGTTCATCAGTTCCACGCTGATGGCCCCGGCGTAACCGATCTCCCGGAGCCGGGCGACGAGCGGGGCGATCTGAAAGTCGCCGTCGCCGGGAAGCACGCGATCGGCGTCGGTGGCCAACTCGCGCAAATTGCCCGCCAGGTCGCAAAGCTGGATGTGGAAAAGATTCTCGGCCGAAAGGCAACCAAGATCCTCCGGCTTGCTCGGGCCGGTGTAATAATGGAACAGATCGAGACAGATCCCCAATTGCGGGCTATTGCAATCCTCCACGAGCACGGCGGCCGACTGAAGATTGTTGGGGAAGAACGCCCGCGATTGAAACTCGAGCGCCAGCCGCACACCGGCCCGCCCGGCCTGTTCCGCGGCCTGACGCAGCGAGACGCGGACACGCTCGAAATCGTGCTGGCCGAGCGGCCCCTCGACATCACCAGCCACGACCATCGTGCCAATCCCGAGCGCCCGGCACAGTTCGAGCCGATGGGCGAAGAGCGCCCAATGCTCGCGCCGCGCCTCGGCCTGGCTGGTGAGCAAGCCCCCTTGAAAACTGGCGACTGGCGCGGCCATGCCGGCTTCGGCCAACAGCCGCCGGGCGTCTTCGATCGAGTGGTCCTTGAGATACACATCGAGCTTGCCCCACCAAATCTCAATGGCCGGGCAATGCGACGCCGCGAACTCCTCGACGTCCCGCTCAAATGGAGCGTGCAACGTGCAAACTTGGCTGAGGGCGGGAAGCATGCTGCTAGTTGTCACTCTCGCCGAAGCCGCTCTTTGATCTCCGGCAGGCAATCATTCTTATGCACGCGCCATTGTTTGAGCGTGTCGCGGTCGCGGATCGTGACAGTACCGTCGCTGAGCGTTTGTCCGTCGACGGTGATGCAGAAAGGCGTGCCGGCCTCGTCTTGACGCCGATAGCGGCGGCCGACGGCCCCCTTCTCGTCGTAGAACACGTTGAATTCGCCCTTCAACTGCCGGTAGATCTCTTGCGCCACCTCCGGCATCCCGTCTTTGCGCACCAGCGGGAACAATGCCGCCTTCACCGGGGCGAGCCGCGGATGGAACCGCATCACCACCCGAGTTTGCATCTTGCCGTTTTCGTCTGGCGCCTCGTCCTCGGCATACGCCTCGCAAAGGAAGGCCAGCGTCGCCCGATCGGCTCCTGCCGAGGGCTCGATGACGTGCGGGATGAAGCGCTCGTTGGTGATGTCGTCGCGGTAGCTCAGGTCCTTGCCGCTGCCGCGGTGGCGCGGCTTCCCTTCGGCATCTAGCTCGACGACGAGCGCATCCCCCTGCCGCACGAGCTTGCCCTCCATGTGGCTGCGAAGATCGAAATCGCCGCGATGCGCGACTCCCTCCAACTCACCGAATTCGCCCGGCGGCAGGAACGGGAAAGCATATTCGATATCGGCCGTGCCGCACGAATAGTGCGACAGCTCATCCTTCGAATGCTCTCGCAACTGAAGCCGATTGCTCGCCAGCCCGAGCTGCGTGTACCAGCGGAACCGCTTGTCGCGCCAATATTGATACCAGGCCGGCGATTGGCTCGGGTGGCAGAAAAACTCGATCTCCATCTGCTCGAACTCGCGCGAGCGGAAGGTGAAATTTCGCGGCGTGATCTCGTTGCGAAAGCTCTTGCCCATCTGCGCGATGCCAAAGGGCACGCGCACGCGCGTGCTGTCCGTCACGTTCTTGAAATTGACGAAAATGCCTTGGGCCGTCTCCGGGCGCAGGAACGCGGCGTCTTCTTCGGTCCCCATCGCGCCGATAATCGTCTTGAACATCAAATTGAACTCGCGCGGCGGCGTGAGCGTGCCCAGCTCCTTCGCGTCTGGCCCGAGCACCACCGAAAAATCGGCGACGGTGGTGAGCGATACCAGCGGGCCTTCCCACGCGAGCGTCCCCGCATCTCTTCCCCGGAGATTGAGAAACTTGAGCGCCCGCTGCTCGGTCTCGGCGAGTCCCTCGTCGCCCCCCAATTCGCTGGCGACGAAGATACGCCGGCCCTTCGCCGTGAGCCAGCGTCCACGGACCTGGTCGTGCCGATAACGCTTCTGCGACTGCCGGCAATCGACCATGAAATCGTGAAACAGATCGTAGTGCCCCGAGCATTTCCAAACCTGCGGGTGCATGATGATCGAGCAATCCAGCCCGACCATTCCGTAGGCTTCGGGCGCGCCGGGCGGAACGGCCAGATCGTCGTGGCCCGAGACCATGTCGCGCCACCACGCCTCCTTGACGTTCCGCTTCAGCTCGACACCCAGCGGGCCGTAGTCCCAGAAGCCGTTCAGGCCGCCGTAGATTTCGCTCGATTGAAAGATGAAGCCTCGCCGTTTGCAGAGCGAGACGAGTTTTTCCATTTCCATATGGGCAGGGGTTGGAGGCCGGAGGTCGGGGGTGAGGGGTCGTTCGTTAGCCGGTTCGCTTGCGAACCGAAGTCGGAAATTCGGCAGTCGGAGGTCCGAGGTCAGAAGTCGCGGGTCAGTTACGGTCCGGAAATGTTAGTGAGGACTGGCGAGACGATGACAATTCGTTAGCCGCTCCCCTTGGGGAGTGCCGTCGTGACTCGCCAATTACTAATGTCCAATTCAGGAACGATGCGAAAACGATCCATCTGAGCGGCGGCGCCGATGTCGCGGTCCAGCTTGAGGGCAATCAAGTTGCGGCCTCCTTGCGAATCGCGCAAGGTGCGGGCCAAGGTTTCGATCGAGCCGGAGTCCGGCTCGTCGCGTCCATACATTGTCTGCCGCCAGGCGTCGCGGGCAATGCGAGCTTGATCGTTCAGTCCGTTTTCGTCAACAGCGCCCATCACGAGCAGGCGGTCGGCGATGGCGCCGGCGCAAAGCACGTCCTCGCGCGTGATCCGGTCCTGCGTACCCGCGCAAACCAGATGACGCGCTTCGCTTCCGACGAGTTCCTTGCAAACCGCCGACAGGTTTACGAACGAGCCGACTAGCACGCGCCGTGCGGTATGGCACTGATTCATCGCGCGGGTGCCGTTGGTCGTTGTGAACACAATGGTTCGGCCGGCGACGGTCTCTGGACTGTATTCATCCGGCGAATTGCCGAGATCGAATCCTCCAATCCGCACGCCGTCGCGCTCGCCGCCCAGCAGCGGCTGCTCGCCGCGGGCCGTCAAATCATCCGCGATTTCTCGGGCGTTGACGACCTCCAAACACGGGATCACCTGCCGCGCGCCGGCCGCAAGGGCATGGCAAATCGTCGTCGATGCCCGAAGCACATCGATAATGACGGCCGTGGCCCCGGAAAGTTCGTCCGGAGCGAATAAAGTCGGTAAAAAATGTACGGCCAAGCCTCCTCGCATCGCGGCTGTCGGTCCTATGAGTCCGAGATTTCGTTTCCTGATAATAGGCTTTGAGGTTCAACAACGGTAGGCCGCTGCCGTACAATTTGGCCCATGCCTTATCGCACCCTTGGGGATTTTTTGGACGAATTGGAAACGGCCGGGGAGTTGGCGCGTATCGGCATCGAGGTGGACACGGATTTGGAGATCGCCGAGATCACGCGGCGCGTCGCGGAGACCGGCGGGCCTGGTTTGCTATTCCAAAACGTCAAAGGGGTTCGGGCAGCGGTAGCGACGAACTTGCTCGGCACCGAGCGGCGAATCTGTCGTGCGCTCGGAGTCCAATCACTTGCGGAGACGACAGAACGAGTCCGCGACAGCCTCGGCGGCGAAGCCACCGGCGGTTGGTTTGATCGACTGAAGCTGGCCCGCGAATCGGCGAGCGATCGCTGGCAGCCGCGGCCGGTGAAGACTGGAGCTTGTCAGCAAGTGGTGCGACTGGCCAGCGACGTCGATTTGACGGCGCTGCCGGCGCTGCGCAACTGGCCGGATGAACCGGGCCGATTCATCCACGCCGGGCTGCTATTGTCCTGCGATCCCGATCGCGGAGAGCGGCATGTCGATCGATGCGATTTGCAAGTGCTCGATAAGACGCGACTGGCGGTGCTGCTTTCGCCGCGGCAGCCGATCGCGCGGCTCTTGGCGCGTGTCCGAAAACCGCCCAGGGAAAAGGGGCCCGGGGAAAAGGGGCCCGGGGAAAAGGGGACAGTCCCCTTTTGTTCCGAAGACTCCACAAAAGGGGACAGTCCTCGGCGGCTTTCTGCGCCGATGCCGGTGGCCGTCGTGCTCGGCGGCGATCCAGCATATCGGCTGATGGCCGGCTCGCCGCTCGCCGCGGCGCTCAGCCCGCTGCCGCTGGGCGGCTTGCTGCGCGGGCAACCGATCGAGCTGGTCAAATGCCGCGGCATCGATCTGGGAGTTCCGGCCGATGCCGATATGGTTTTGGAGGGCTACATCGATCCATCGGCCGCTTGGGTTGATGCCGGGCCGGTCGGCGCGGCCGGGGGCTTTTACAGCGTGCTGCAATCGGCGCCGGTCATGAATGTCGCGGCCGTCACCGAGCGCACCAGCCCGATTTGCCCGGCGATTATCCCCGGTCATTCGTTCGGCGAGCCGCAGGCGCTAGCTCATGCCGCCGAGCGGATATTCTTGCCGCTCGTGCAAGCCGTCGTGCCGGAGCTGGTGGATTATTCGCTCTCGGATTGGGGCGGCTCGCAGCGATTCCTCGTCCTCGCGATTCGCAAGACATATCCGCACCAGGCCCGCCGCGTGGCGGCGGCGATTTGGGGCTGGGAACCGCTGATGACCGCGAAGGTGATCGTGATAGTGGACGGGGACATCGAGGTCCACGATGCGCGGCAAGTCTGGTCGTGCGTCGGAGCGCACGTGCATCCGGGCCGCGACGTGTTCTTTCACTCCGGCCCCGGCCACTTCGCCGACCACGCCGCGCCGATTGCCGGCCTGGGGCAAGCGATGGCCATCGACGCGACCGCGAAACTGCCCGACGAACATCCGCGCCCTTGGCCCGCCGCACTGGCGACTCCCGATGCCATCCACGATCTGATCCGCACCCGCTGGCGCCAATACGGCCTCCCACCGCTGCCGTCGCCGCGATCGGAGAACGCTGGATGAATCCCTTGCTCCTGCAGGCCGCGGTCGGGGATAATGCTGGAATGTAACGTCGGAAACGTCGCCCGGCGGCAGTGCTTCCTATAACTTATGGAGCTTCAAAGCCGTCTTGATACTTTGGGTGCCATGCCCACGGCTCTGCGTGGGCATGGACTGTATTGGCGCATGGCCACTCAGAGCAGTGGCCATGGCACCCGTCAAATCAGGTTGGAAGCTCGACTCGGTCATAGCCCGTATCACAATCCAAAGGAGTCTGTCATGTCTCACTATCGCGGTCTGCCGCTTTCGCTGCTCTCGACTGCGATTCTGGTTAGCGTGATCATTGTTGGCGGATCATTGGTCCGCGGCGGAGGGGATGAACCGAAGCCAAATCCTTCAATCACGAAAACCGCCGAGTTTCCTTGGATCGAATCGCCGCGCGTTGGCGAGGAATCAAGGACCGCCGATCCGGTCGCGCTGTTGGTGCGCCGCGTTGAGGCCTTAGAAAATCGTGTTGCGACACTGGAACGAGCGCGGCAATCGCCGATCGCGCCTTCGTCGATCGGACAACCTGCGACTCCAGAAAACTGGCGATCGTTCGAATTCAACGGCCGGACGATCTACGTCGTGCCAACGTCAGTCCAGCTTCCAGACGCGCTGCTGGAGCCAATCGTGCTGCCGAGCAATAGTCAATTCCGCATTCCCGACCAGACGCTTCCCGCGACAGATTCCTGGCCGAGCGGCAGTCGGCTCGATCAGACTCTCCTCAAATACGAGCCGCTTCCGCCAAGCCGCAAGTGATTCGAGTTCGCATCAAGCGTCGCGTACGCAGGATCGGTCGCGATATACACGATCGAAACCGCGAGGAAGCCGGCGCATTGCTCGTGCGGCGACGGTTATAATGCGGGCATGGACGAGCAGAGAGAATTAGCCCCGCCTTGGGTCGAGTTTCCGTATATCCCATGGTTGTCTAACGGCTGGGCGATGGGACCAGCGGGATTTTATTGGTGGCGATGGGAAGCGTGGTTTCGCGCTCTCAGCGAATCAGCGCGAAACGACTACAAGTCAAAATACCCGGAGCCGAAAGGCTGGCCCGGTTTCTACGGATTGAAGGAACCCGGCGAACGGCCCGACATCGTGGAGATTGTAAAGGAGTACGGCGAGATCGAAGTGATAAACGCGGAGGAGTATTTCGAGACCGCGAGCAACGCGGATTACGTGCTATTCTGTGATGACGAAGCCGCCTTGCGTGGCCCATTAGGACGATTGGTGATTTTGTTGCTACGCGAGGCAGTGGCGCGACAATTCAAGGAGATTGAAATCGACATCTGCGGCAATGTCTGCCCAATTCACCTTGTGCGCGGGGATGAAAGATTCAAGATGGACCCTCTTCCGAAGAGGCTTTATCGCCGGTTCTCACGTCAAGTCGCTCGGATGTGTGGAAACGAGGACTGCCAAGGCCAGGGCACCTTCTCGGCGTCACTCGATACGGACGCACCAAACGCGGAGCCCTACGGCGAAGTTAAGGTCTCGGTCGTGTTCGGGGAATCAAGTCTGCGATTGACGATCATCGAGCGTCAAGGTGCCGCGCCTTAGAATCGCGTGATGTGTGAGCATCATGTTTATTTGTAGCCGCGGAGTCCTGCGCCATATCACAAACCGCAGCGCAAGGCATCGGCCTGAAAGGCCGGCGGAGCCAAGCCCAGGGTGGAGTCCGCCGACGGCGGACGGAACCCTGGGTTTCAACGCAATTTGAAGCACAACCCCTGAAGGGGCGATGGAGAATTGGGCGCCGCGACAACGTCGGAATACGCGCGCTTAGGGGGAAAGACATTTCTACAATCAAGGCTATGTCGCCCTGTCAGGGCTTCGCTGCTCTCATTACATCGTAGCCCAGGGTTCCGTCCGCGGCGGACTTCACCCTGGGCTGGGCTCCCCTCGGCCCTTTAGGCCGGCGCGGGTGGCACTTCAACCGGGGCAGTGCTTCGCTATGCCGCGGCCATCCCTCGTCCACTTTGAATAGCGGAAAGACCCTGACTTGCCGTCGAAATGGCGTGGAGGAATGTCGAGCGGCAGGTTATGTTATAAGGCAATCTGCCGTCGCGAAACGTGAGGACGAGTACGAGCGGCAACGGAGTTAATGGGTTGGAGTTCTCAAGATAGAGGAGTATCGGCGATGCGGCGAGATGACGGAATCGGGATTTGGTCGAGCGCGGCGCGACGGTGGTCGAATGTTTGCGGCGCGGCGATGCTGGTTTGGGTCGCGGTCGTTTGCGGGATCCGCGCGGAGGAAGCGGCGAAGGGACCAGCGGCGGGTCGCGATATTGCGCCTGCAATCGGGCAAACGGCCGCAAGTGACCGCGCAGCCGCGCGGAATCTTGATCGCCATGTGCCGAACTTTGTCGTGAAGGACTCCGCGGGCGAGACGCGGGCGCTGGCGGAATATGGCGACAAGCGGGCAGTCGTGCTTGTGTTTGTCTCGACCGAGTGCCCGATCGCCAATGAGTATCTGCCGATCGTCGATCAACTTGCCAAGAAGTATGCCGATCAGTCGGTGCAGTTCTTGGCCATCTATTCCAGCCCGAGCGACGATGCGGCGAAGATCGCGGCGCACGTGAAGCAGTTCGAGATCAAGATTCCCGCGCTTTACGATCAGGACCAGCAGATTCTGCGAGCGGCCGGTGCGGAGCGCACGGCCGAGGCTCTGGTGCTCGACGCGCGGCGCGTCGTGCGGTATCGCGGCCGAATCGACGATCGCTTTGGCTATAACTACCATCGCGACTCGGCCACGCAGAACGATCTGGAAGCCGCGCTCGACGAGTTGCTCGCTCACAGAGAGATTTCCACCGCGACGACGCCCGTGCAAGGCTGCTTGATCAGCCTCCGCAAGCCGGACCATCCGCCGACCGATGTAACTTATTCCAATCAGGTCGTGCGCATCTTGCAAGATAAGTGCCAGAGTTGCCACCGGCCGGGGACCGTAGCGCCGTTCTCATTGCTCGAGCCGGACGACGCGGTGCATTGGGCCGACATGATCAAGCAGGTGGTGCAGGAGCGCAGGATGCCGCCGTGGCACGCCGATTCGCGCTACGGCAAGTTCGAGAACGACCGCCGCCTTTCGCAAGATCAGATCGACACGCTCGTGTCTTGGATCGACGCCGGAACTCCGCTGGGGGACAAGAGCCGGATGCCGCCACCGCGCACGTTTGCCGAAGGCTGGACGATCGGCGAGCCGGATGTGGTGTTCGAGCTGCCGGAGGAGGTGACGGTGGCGTCGACGGGGACCGTGCCGTATCAGTTCTTCGAGACGCCGACGAATTTCAAGGAAGATGTCTGGATTCAAGCGGCCGAGGCCCGCCCCGGCAATCGCAAGGCCGTGCATCACATCATCGCCTTCTATCGCGATCCGAAGTTGCCGGAGAAGCAACGGGTTCAGGACCAATGGATCGCCGGCACCGCGCCGGGCGACATGGCGCTGGTGCTGCCGCCGGGAGTCGGGCGGAGAATTCCCGCCGGTGCGACGATCGTCTGGCAGATGCACTATACGCCGACCGGCAAGGAGGAAAAAGACCGCTCGCAATTGGGGCTGATCTTCTACAAGGGAAAGGATCCGCCGGAGCATAACGTCGAATCGCACGGGATCGGCAACCATCGCTTTCTGATCCGGGCCGGCGAGCCGAATTACAAAGTGGAAAGCGATTTCACGCTGCCGCGCGACGCCACCGTCCTCTCCTTCATGCCGCACATGCACCTCCGCGGCAAGGATTTTCTTTATCGGGCGACCTATCCCGACGGCCGCAGCGAGACGCTGCTCTCCGTGCCGCGGTACGACTTCGCCTGGCAGAGCACGTATCGCTGCGCCGAGCCGCTGCAGCTTCCGAAGGGGACGCGGCTGCATTGCACGGCCCATTACGACAACTCGGCCGACAACCCGGCCAATCCCGATCCGACTAAGTCGATCCGCTGGGGCGACCAGACCTGGGATGAAATGATGATCGGCTACGTCGACTTTTATTGGAACGACGCCGCGGCAAAGAAGTAACGCGGGCTGCTCTCGAACCGGAGGCGTTTCATGTTTCATTTCGCCGTTGTCTTGCGAATCGTCGCGGTCGCATTCTGCTTGACGTTGCTCGTCGCGTGGTCGCTTAGGGCCGCCGACCCCGCGGCCGCGGGAAGCAAATCCACGCCGGCCACTCGTGCCGCCAAAACGGCCCCGTCCGATTGGCACACCATCGCGACCTTTTCGATCCTTGGCTATGATCCGGAGACGGGAGAGATCGGCGCCGCGGTCCAATCGCGCGTATTCAACGTTGGCAACGGCGTGCTCTGGGCGGAAGCCGACGTCGGCGCCGTGTCGACTCAAGCCGCGGGAAATGTCGCCTACGGTCCTCAAGCCTTGGAATTGTTGAAAAAGCGGGTCGAACCGGCCGACGTGATCAAGCAGGTTCGCGACGCCGATCCCGATCCGCTGCCAAAGGATTGGAGCAAGGAAGCCCGGCAGCTTGCCGTGATGAACGCTAAGGGGGAAACGGCCGTCTACACCGGCCCCAAATGCAACGCCTGGGCCGGTAGCAAACAGGGCAAGAACTGCACTGCGCAAGGCAACATCCTCGCCGGCGAAGAAGTTGTCGGCAAGATGGTCGAGGCGTTCGAGAGCACCGAGGGTCACCTCTCGATGCGCCTGGTGGCCGCACTCGAAGCCGGCCAAGCCGCCGGGGGCGACACGCGCGGCATGCAATCGGCCGCGCTTCTGGTCGTCAAGAAAAACGGCGGCCCCTGGCTAAATAACGATTCGGTCCTCCGTCTGCAAGTCGACGACAATTCCGAGCCAATCAAAGAACTGCGGCGGCTCGTCGAAAAGGCCCACCCCCGCCGGCGAACGAAGGGGTAGCCGTTCACTTCGCGGCTTTTTTGTCGGCGCTGCCGGCTGGTCGGGAACTTTTCGGAAGTTACCCGCGTCGAATCAATGTCTCTCGCGTCGCGATGCGCGCCGCGCATGGTAGCCTTTCTTGGGCCAATCGGGCGTTTTGGCAGTTCACCGGGCAAGGTCTTTCTTTCCAACGAATGGTTGTGCTATGAATCGATCTCATCTTCGTCTTGCCGCGGCAGTTTTCGTCATAACAGCGTTTGCTTACCGGACAAACTCGGCTAGAGCCGGCGAGATCGGTTGGATCGAAGATTATTCGCTCGCCGCGGACCGCTCGGCGCCGCTCAAGCAGCTCATCCCCGGCACGGAAGATTATTACTACTATTACTGCCTTTACTACCAATCGACCGAGCAATGGCAGAAGGTCGATGCGACGCTCAAGACCTGGGTCGCCCGCTACAACTACACGCCGCGCGCGATCGAGATCGAGAATCGCCAGGCGCTGCTGACTTACGACACGAACCCGCAGCGCGCGTTGGACCTGATCCGCAACCGGCTCAATTTGCAGTTCAACCATCAGCGCGAAGAGTTGAACCAAAAGCCGAACCTGCCGACGAAGCTCGACCCGGCGATCATCTCGCGCCAGCGGCTGAACCCGCAGGCGTTCAACCAGTTTCCCAACACGCTTCAGGGATTCGAAGACTCGGCCCTCGATTGGCTCGCGGCCGCCGAGTTGAATCCCGATCAGCGGCGGCAATTGCTGTCGCGGTTGCAGAGGCCCGATGTTCCGAACCTGGTCAAGCGGGTCATCGACGATTTGAATTTCGTGAACAGTGGCGGGTTCGGCCAGTTCGAGATTCATCGCCGACTGTTGTTGGATCAGCTCGGCGAATGTCTGAAGCTCAAGCCCGAGCTGCGGAATCAGCAGAATTTCGTCGACGTTTATCTGGCTCGATTGCATCCCTCGAACGATCTCAATTGGCGGCAGGACCCGGCGGCGCTCGCGGCCTACCTCGATCGGCTTTGGGATTTCGCCAAGACGCTCGAATCGGCGCATAACTCGCTCAAGGCCCACATTCTCTATCACCGCCTGGTGCTTGACCGCTCGCAGGGAAAGTACGATCCCGAGCGGTTCATGGAGTACATCAAATTGCCGAAACACGTGAGCTACATCGCGCCGAGATTTATGGAGCCATTCGAGCGGCAGCAGCACGCCGCCAATCTGCAACAAGACTTCTCTCCGACGACAATGCTCCCGATCATCGGCGACGACGAGCCGCTCGTGCGGAGCTATCTGCAGCAATTCTTTCTCGAGGCCGACGACTACGCCGCCTATTCGCCCTACATCAACGATCAATACCTCAAGCAGGTCTTCGCCGAGACGAAGATCGTCAACGGCCTCGGCGATTCAGAGAAGCTCTACTCGATGTTGCCGCCGGAGGCCTACAAGCAGCTCAAGGAGCGGATCGACCTCGATTTTGCCTACACGAACAGGACCGAACTGGCCCCCGACGATCCGGTGGGGCTTGATCTTTTCGTGAAGAATGTCGACACGCTGATCGTCAAGGTCTTCGAGGTGAACACGCAGAACTTCTATCGCGAGAATCTCAAAGAGATCGGCCCGGACATCAATCTCGACGGCTTGGTGGCGAACGAGGAGAAGACCTACGCGTACAAAGAGCCGGCGCTGCGGCGAGTGCGGCGGCATTTCGAGTTTCCTTCGCTCAATCATCGCGGAGTGTACGTCGTCGATTTCATCGGCAACGGCAAGGCCAGCCGGGCGCTGATTCATAAGGGCAAGCTGCAATTTCTCGTCCGCACGAGCGTGGCGGGACAAATCTTCACCGTGCTCGACGAGCGGAACAAGCCGGCCCCCGAGGCCACGCTGTGGCTGGCCGGCACGCTTTACATGCCGGACAAGGACGGCACGATCGCCGTGCCCTTCTCGAATCAGCCGGCTCGCCAGCCGATCGTGCTCTCGCTCGGCGGCTTTTCGTCGCTCGAATACTTCCAGCAGGAGCCGGAGAACTATCAACTCGCGGCAGGCATTTACGTCGATCGCGAGGAACTGATCGCCCGCCGCAAGGCCCAGTTGATCGTGCGCCCGCAGCTTTCGCTTAACGGCACACCGGTCTCGCGCAAAGCGCTGGAGGAAGTGCGGCTCGTAATCACTTCGACCGACCTCGATGGCGTGGCCAGCACGAAGGAGGCGGCCGATTTCAAGCTCTTCGAGGACCGCGAGACGGTCTACGAATTTCAGGTTCCGCAGCGGCTGGCGAAAATCCAGTTCCTCCTCAAGGCCAAGGTTCAGAATCAGAGCCGCAATCAGAAAATCGACCTGGCGGCCGAACAGTCGTTTTCGGTCGACGAAATCGACCGGACGGACAAGACCGAGGACCTGCATTTCTGCCGCATCGAAAACGACTATGTGATCGACCTTTTAGGGAAGACGGGCGAAGCGAAGGCCGATCGACCCCTGCAAATCACCCTCAAGATGCGCGACTATACGCAGCCGGTCTATACGTCGCTGCAAACGGACACGCGCGGGCGAGCGGTACTCGGGCCGCTGCCGGGCGTCGTCAGCGTGACGGCGACCGATCCGCAGGGCGTTTCTCACACGTGGAATCTGCGCCGCGATGAACACACTTATGCCCAAACGATCCAAGGCGAAGCGGGCAAACCGATCGAAGTCCCTTACATGGGCGCGAAGGACAAGCCGGATCGCGCCGAGTTGTCGCTGTTGGAGCTGCGCAGCGACCGATTCGCCATCGATCGCTTCGAGAACCTGTCGATCGAAGATGGCATGCTTGTGATCGATAAATTGCCGCCGGGCGATTATTCGCTGTTGTTCAAGGAAACGGGACGGCAGATCAATCTGCGGCTCACCAAAGGGACGCGGCGCGACGGTTATGTGCTGGGCGATTATCGCAAGCTCGAAGCGAAAAACGGCCATCCGTTGCAAATCAAGTCGGTCCAGGTGACGGACGCCGCGGTGCGATTGCGGATCGACAATGCCACGAAGTTCACGCGCGTGCACATCTTCGCGACGCGCTTCCAACCGGCGTTCTCGGCATACGACGAGCTGTCATACATCGCCGCGCCCGAGCCGTATTCCATAACCACGCCGCGCGCCGAATCCCGATACGTCGCCGGCCGGAACATCGGCGATGAATATCGGTATATCATCGATCGCAAGTTCGCCAAGAAGTATCCCGGCAATATGCTGGAGCGGCCGAGCCTGCTGTTGAACCCGTGGGCGATCCGCAGCACGGAGACCGGCCAGCAAGAGGCGCAGGCCGGAGAAGACTTCAAGGGCGCGGGTGGGACGGGCAGCATCGCGCCGTTTCCAACGAACTTAACCCTCCAAGTTCCGAAAGAAGGCGACTTCGCCGATCTCGATTTCCTGGCTTCCAGTTCGCTCGTCGTCGCCAATGTCGTGCCGGACAAGAACGGCGTGATCGAATTGAAGCGAGCCGATTTGGGCCCGCATCAAGAATTGCTGTTCGTGGCCGTCGATCCGGAAAACACCGTGAGCCGGATCGTCAGCCTCCCCGATCCCAAGGCTGACTTTCTCGATCTGCGGCTGGCGAAGGGGCTCGACCCGAAGCAGCATTTCACCCAGCAAAAGCGGATCAGCATCCTGCCAGCGAAGGGAACGCTGGTGATCCCCGACATCACGAGCACGCACTTCGAGTCTTACGACAATCTGGCCCGCGTGTACGCGCTTTATGCCGCGCTGAACAACGATCCGAAGCTCGTGGAATTCGGCTTTGTCCGCGATTGGCCGTCGCTGAAGCTCGAAGAAAAGCGGGCGCTCTATCTCAAGTATGCAAGCCACGAACTGCACCTATTTCTCTATAGGAAGGACCCCGAGTTTTTCAAGTCGGCGATCCGGCCCTATCTGGCGAACAAAAAGGAGAAGCAATTCCTCGATCATTGGTTGTTGGAAGACGATTTGGGCGAGTACCTCAAGCCGTGGAACTTCGAGCAGCTCAACGCGCTCGAGCGGATTCTGCTGGCACAACGCGTCGAGGGGCAGCGACGCGTTGTGGTCCGGCTGGTGACGGACCAATTCAATCTGTTGCCACCCGACCCGGAGCGGTTCAATCACCTGTTCGAGACGGCGCTCAAGGGAAGCGAGCTCGAAACCAGCGATGCCCTCGGACTTCGCGAGGCCCTTGAGAAAGAGGACAAGGCGCCGGTTCTCGGCGATAAGGTCGCACTCGGTGGAGTGCAGGCCCGGATCCTGGCTGATAGCCCAGAAACACCCCCGATTGCCGCCGCCATGCCTCCCGCCGCGCCCGAGGCGGGCGCGAGTAAACCTGCAAACATGGCCTACGGTTTTGCCAAAAAATCGTTGGCCGAGAATCTCCGCCGCAGCGGCGCGCTGAAAGACGGATTCCGCGGCGTGGATGCATTCAACGACCGCGACGACGTCGCCTCCCTCGCCGACGATCGCGCCAAACTCGGCCGTATGTTGCAATACTATCGCAAGCTCGACAAAACCATGGAATGGGTGGAAAGTAGCTACTACAAGCTGCCCCTCGATCAGCAAACGGCCGCGCTCATTGCGACCAATGCCTTCTGGCGCGACTACGCCGCCCACGATCCCGATCAGCCGTTCTTCTCGACCAACATGGCTGAGGCGACGCACAATTTCCCAGAGATGCTGGCGGCGTTGTCGCTCGTGGACCTGCCGTTCAAGGCTGCGGAGCACAAGACCGAGTTCAAGGGAACTCGGATGACGCTCACGGCCGGCAGCCCGATGATCGTCTATCACGAAGAGATTCAACCGGCCGAGAAAGTGGCCGAGCACACGCCGATCCTCGTCAGCCAGAATTTCTTTCGCAACGGCGACCGCTTCCGTCAGGAGGGGGCCGAGCAAGTGGACAAGTTCGTCACCGACGAATTCCTCATCGACGTGGTCTATGGCTGCCAAATCGTCGTGACCAATCCCACGTCGTCGAAGAAAAAGGTGGATGTGCTGCTGCAGATTCCCGCCGGGGCGCTGCCCGTCGCAAACGGCCAATACACCCGGAGCGTACATCTCGATCTCGATCCCTATCACACGCAAACGCTCGAATACTATTTCTACTTTCCGGCGCCCGGCAAATTCCCGCACTATCCGGTGCAAGTGGCCGGCAACGGCGAGGTGTTGGCCTTCGCATCCCCGTTCACATTCAACGTCGTCCGCGAACTTACCAACATCGACAAACAGTCTTGGGACTACATCTCGCAACACGGCAGCGAACAAGACGTGCTCGGTTTCCTCAATTCGGAAAACGTGCTCCGAGTGAACCTTGACCGCATCGCCTGGCGGATGAAGGACAAGGCGTTCTTCGAGAATGTGATCGGCTTGCTCGCCGCGCGGCATATCTACAACCACACGCTCTGGTCCTACGGAGTGAAGCACAACGACGTGCCGGCGATCCGCCAATTCCTGCAATTCGCGGGAGATTTCGTTCCTCAATGCGGTGACTGGATCGACAGTCCGCTGGTGACGATCGATCCGGTCGTCCACCACGCTTACGAGCACATGGACTACAAGCCGCTGGTGAACGCGCGGGTTGGCCAACTCGGGCGAAAGCGCGAGATTCTCAATGATCGCTTCCTCGCCCAATACGAGCGGTTGCTCAAGATCCTCAGCTATCGCCGGCAGCTCGATAGCGCCGAGATGATGTCGATCGTGTATTACCTGCTGCTTCAGGATCGCGTGGACGAGGCGCTGGAATTCTTCGGCCGAGTGAACGTCGAGCAACTTGCCACGCGGCTTCAGTACGATTACTTCGCCGCCTACCTGGATTTCTGCAAGTCGGAGCCAAAGCTGGCCCGGCAGATTGCCGCCAAATACGCCGATTATCCCCTCGATCGCTGGCGATTGGCGTTTGCGAACATCGTCAATCAGGCCGATGAGATCGGCAAAGCCGAGATCAAAGTGGCCGACAAGGAAGATCGGACTCAGACGCAAACCAAGGAAGCCGCCGCGACGCCGTCGTTCGATTTCACCGTCGAGGCCAAGAAAGTGAAGCTCAATTTCCAGAGCCTCAAGCAAGTGCGGGTGAACTACTACCAGATGGACATTGAGCTGCTCTTCAGTCGCAATCCATTCGTGCAGGGAGAGGCGAAGCAGTTCTCGAACATCCTGCCGAACCAATCGGAAACGATCGACTTGCCGGCCGACGCCGCGAGCTTCGAGTTCCGGCTGCCCGACAAGCTCGTCAACAGCAACCTGCTGGTCGAGATCGCGGGCGCGGGCCAAACGCAGTCCCAGGCCTACTACTCGAACGCCCTGCACGTGAAAACGATTGAGAATTACGGCGAAGTCCGCGTAACGCTCGACAAGGATTCAACCCCGCTCTCGAAGGTCTATGTCAAGGTCTACGCCCGCATGAAGGACGGCGCCGTGCGGTTCTACAAAGACGGCTACACCGACCTTCGCGGCCTGTTCGACTACACGTCGCTCAGCACGAACGAGCTGGACTTCGTGGATAAGTTCTCGATTCTGATCTTGAGCGAAGACCACGGCGCCGTGGTCCGCGAAGCCAGTCCGCCGAAGCGGTAGGGCGACGCGGAATCAGAACAGGACGGAAATGCCCGTATAGAGAAGATCAGCCGATGTCGAATCCGTGACGGAGCTGCCGGGTATCGCGCCGAGCTGCGTTTCGATCGGGCCGGTGACGCGGTTCTGAAAGGCGTGGCTATAGCTGATCGAGAGCATGCAGCAGGGAGTGAACTTGTACGACGTGCCAACCGACAGCACGTGTTGGGTTATCAGCGGAGAGGACATGTTGAAAAAGGCGACGTCGTTGCCGATCGGATTCTGGTTATAGGCGTAGCCCATCCGCAGGAACCAGCAGTCGGTGACCTGGTATTGCACTCCGGTGGCCATGCCGAAGATGCTCTTCCAGCCCAGGCCGGTCACCGATCCATCGGCGTTGAAGCCGGCCGTGCGGAAGCCGTTTGTATTGCGATTGTCGAAGTAGCGGAAATCAGAGGCGACGATCCAACGCTCGAACCCCGTGTAGGCGACGCCCACGGAGGCGATCATCGGAAAATCAAACTCCGACTTCACGGTTCGGGGCTGACCGATTTCATTGCTCGAATTGGCGCGGAAATCGTCGAACCACTGCGGGCTCTTGAGCGAGAACCCGAGGTTCCAATTCTGCGCCTTGTAAAAGAGGCCCAGTTGCGCGCCGATCCCCCAGGTGTAGCTTGTGGCCGTGCCCGATGGATAGGTGGCGAATCCATCGCCGTTCGCGTCGTCGGGCGCGGAGAAAAAGGCCGGATCGACCGCCAACCGCGCCAAGTCGAATGTCGGCGAAACGCCGATCGAAAGCCGATCCGTCAATTGGTAGGAAACGGTCGGCACGACTTGCAGGATTTCGACGTCGGCATAAACGTGGCCGACTCCGAGTCCGGCGGGGGGCGGCGGCATCAGAACCGGATTCGTCGCGCTGGCCGGGTAATTGGTCGAAAAACCGCCGATCCCGAAAACGCCGATGCCATACGTCCAATCCGACTCGTCCAGCTTCTTTACGAAAGCCATCGTCGGCAGGGGCGTCACGCCCGCATTGCTGTGATTGCTTCCTTGCAACGCCACGGGGGGAACGCCTGGGAAAATCGAGTTCGCCGGCAACGAAGAGGAGAGGCTCGTCGTCGGCAGCATCAGTCCCAGCCCAAAGCTGATCTCGGAAGAGTTTAGCCCGCTAATGGTGGCGGGGTTCCAGAACAGGGCTCCCGTGGCGTCGAGCGGAGCGGCCACGGCAGCGCCCCCCATCGACTGATTGATGGGTCCCGCTCCGGGCAGCGCGATTCCCTGGCCGGCAGCCTCGCGCGAGGCCAGCACGCCCACGAGCGCGCTCAACAAGACGAGCCGTAGGGCGAATCCGCGCATCATGAGCCGCCCCCCTCAAAAAACGTCGGAGATGGCCGCAAATCCGGCCCGATCGAGACGATCGCTATCAAAATCAATATCGGACCCGGACAAACGCCAAAAACAGTTTCTTTCGAGGTTTTTGCCTCTCGACCGGCACGTGCAAAAAGGACTCGCCGCCACGATAACCGACCTGAAAGCGCTACGCATCCATCACGACCGCTCTCCCCCACGGCCGCGTGCCCCACTCTTTGCCCGGCCAGTTACGGTGGCGTAAAGTTTAGCGGGTCTCGTTTGCCCCATGGATGCAGTCAGGCGCGGGCGCCTGTGAAGCGTCATGACGCCGCCCGTTAGGTGCGTGCGGCGGTGCCCTTTTGGCTTGGTCCCAGAGGCACTTCTCAATCGTCTGGGGAGCAACTATCTCATGAACAGGGCGCGCGACCGAAGCAATTATCCCACCTCTCTTGCGCCGGCTCTCGATCAAAGAGAGTTTGAGGCCGGCCGGAGTTTGGATCGGTCGGGTCTAGAAACGATTCGCACCGCGGAAGGCCCGATCGTCGATTCAACTGACCCGGTTCCACTGGACCTTGCTGAATTGCGGCGGCGTTGCATGGGGCGATTGGATTTCGCCGATCGGCTGCTGGCTAGCTTCGACAAGCGATTTCCGGTCGAGGTGCTGGAGATCGTGCAGAGCCTCGATGCGAACGACATGTCGCGACTGGCACGCCTCGTGCATCAATTGAAGGGAACGACGGCAAACATCTGCGCTCCGATCTTGCACCAGATCGTTCAGCGGATCGAAGAAACGGTGAAAGCCGGCGAATTGGCGGAAACGCGCCGCGCGCTGGAACAGCTCGAGCATGAATGGGAGAGATTTACAGAATTCAAAGAGTCGATGGGCGGGGCGGGCACGAGCTGAGTTGAAGTGTCGGCCATTCTACGCTCTCCACTTTGGGCAGGTTTGGGGAGAATCCTGAGATGCGAGTTCTTGTCGTGGAAGATGATCCAGATGCGCTGGCGATGCTCGAAAATGCGCTGGTCTATTTCGAGTATGAAGTCTCAACGGCCCGCGACGGCCTCGAAGCGCAGGAAATGGTCCGCAACGGCAATTTTCGCGTGATCATTTCCGATTGGGTCATGCCCGGAATGAGCGGCGTGGAACTCTGTCGCTACATTCGCGAGCGGACGTCGAGCGAGTACACTTATTTCATCCTGCTGACCGCGCGCGGCGGACGTCACAACATCATCGACGGCCTGCGCGCCGGCGCCGACGAGTTCCTCACCAAGCCGTTCGATCCCGCCGAGCTGGAAATGCGGCTTCACGTGGCCGAGCGCATTCTGTCGCTCGAAAGCCGCGACGTGGTGATCTTCAGTTTGGCCAAGTTGGCCGAAGCCCGCGATACCGACACCGGGGCCCACTTGGAGCGGATGCGCGAGTATTGCCTGGTCCTCGCTCAGCATCTCGCGCGGATGAGCAAATTCAAAGACGTCCTCGACGGCGACTACATTCAATTGCTCTATCTGACGAGCCCGCTGCACGATATCGGCAAGGTCGGCATTCCGGACAACGTGCTGTTGAAGCCGGGCCGGCTCACTCCCGAAGAGTTCGAGGTCATGAAGCAGCACGTCGCGATTGGAGGGCAGACGCTGAACGCGGCCGTGCAGGCGCACCCGCGCGCGAAATACCTGCAAGTCGCGCGCGACATTGCGTTCACTCATCACGAGAAGTTCGACGGAAGCGGCTATCCGTATCAGCTCCGCGGCGAGGAAATCCCGCTTTGCGGTCGAATCGTGGCATTGAGCGACGTCTACGACGCGCTGACAACCCGGCGCGTTTACAAGCCGGCGTTTTCCCACCATATGGCCAAACAAATCATTCTCGACGGCCGTGGCAAGCACTTCGACCCCGACGTCGTCGATGCCTTTGAGGCCAACGAGGAGCGCTTCATCGCGATCAAAGAGCAACTCGACGACGGCGAAGCGGGGGCCAATTACCAGCCCCCTTTCGCAAGCCTCATGCGAACCGGCGCCGCTGCCAATTGAGCCAACCCATTCAGTCCGTGATCTGCCATGGCAGCAGCAGGAAACGACCCCACGACCAGCGCCGCTGTTCGCCTGTCGCTCGGGGCGGCGGGCGCATCGCCCATCGGTGGCCGCTATTACCTGGAACGGCTCCTGAGCGCAGCGGGCGGCTACGAGACGTTTCTGGCCGTGGATTCGACAACGGGCGGAAAAGTCGTCGTCCGCACCGCTTCCGCCGCGATCGCGGAGACCGTCCAAGCTCGGCTCGAATATGAAGCGGCAGTGATCCGCGGCATCGAGAGCCCTTGGCTTGCCCCGCTGCTCGACTTCGGCCGTCAGGACGATCTGTTCTTTTGGGTTCGGCCATTTCTCGCCGGAACTCCGCTGCCGACGTGGTTGGCGAGCAAGCCCGCCCTCGAGCAGGTGCTTCGGATCAGCCGGGCGTTGTTTGCCGCACTACAAGAACTGCACGGCCGCGGCGTGCTCTGTCGCAACATCCGGCCTAACAATCTCATTATCCCCGACGATGCATCCCTAGCGGCGGCCGTGATGACCGATTTCGGTTTGGGGGGCCGCAGCGTGCTGAGCGCAGACGCCCGCCGCCAATCGGTGGACGACGCGCTCTACTTGTCGCCGGAACAGGCCGGCTCGCTCGACTACGACGTCGGCGAACCGGCCGACCTGTATTCGGCCGGCGCGCTGTTGTTCGAGATGCTCGCCGGGAGTTCGCCGTTCCACGGCGCGACCGTCGGCGCCGTGCTGCTGCAGCACATGACCGCGCGGGTCCCCGAGTTGCGGAGCCTGGGACTAGAGGTGCCGCGCGTGCTGGACGAGATCGTTCAGCGATTGCTCCGCAAGGACCCGCGAGACCGTTACCAGTCGGCCGCGGCGGTTCTGGCCGATTTGGCGATGATCGAAAGCGCGTTCGCGCAGGGTCAGCGTGAGCCGGATTTCGTGGTCGGCCTCCGCGACCAGCGCGGCACCATCACGGAAGCCGCCTTCGTCGGCAGGTCGCGCGAGTTGGAGCAGCTCGGCGAACAGATCACCCGCGTCTGCCAGCGAGAGTCGTCCCTGGTCGTCATCGAAACGGAGTCGGGCGGCGGAAAGTCGCGCTTGCTGGACGAATTGGCGCACCGCGGTCGTCGCCAAGGGCTATGGGTCCTGGGGGGGCAAGCGCGGAATCAAGTGGGACAGCACCCCTTCCAACTCCTCGACGGCATCGTCCACGAGATCGTTTCGACGGCGCGGTCGGAGCCTGGGCTCGTCGACGCGATTCGCGGGGGCCTTGGCGACCAATGCGACGCCGTCGGTGCCGCGCTGCCGCACCTCGCCGAGGCCTTGAATTGGAAAGCGTCGTCAAGTCTCGGGCCGGAAGCTTTCGGCGAATTGCGGAGTATTCAGGCGCTGGCAGCCTTCGTGGATGCGCTGGGCGCCGCCGGACGCCCCGCGATGATCATTCTCGACGATTGTCAATGGTCCGACGAATTGGCCGTCAAGCTCATCTCCGCTTGGGCACAGTCCTATAACGAGCGGCGGCGTCCAGATTCGCAAGTGCTCCTCGTCATCGCGTTCCGCAGCGAGGAAGTTCCCGCGGAGCATCCTTTGCGACGGCTCGCGCCCGCCGTCCATTTGCGGCTGGCGAAATTCAGTCCAGAGGATATCCGACAACTGATCGAGTCGATGGCCGGCCCCGTGCCCGCCGAAGTCATCGAGATCGTCACCAAGTCGTCGGACGGGAGCCCCTTCATGGCGTCCGCGGTTCTGCGCGGGCTGGTTGAATCGGGGGGATTGGTGGCTGAACCGGATGGTTGGCGGGTCGAGCCGCTGGCGATTGCCGGGTTGCAGTCGTCGGACCAAGCAGCGTCGTTTCTGTCGCGGCGCATCAATCTGTTGCCGCCGCCGGTCGTGGAGTTTCTCTCCGTCGGAGCCGTGCTGGGCAAAGAGTTCGGGCTGCAAACCGCCATCGCGCTTTGCGGGCAAGGACCGAGGGAGGCGCTTGCGGCGATGGACCTCGCGCGGCAACGTCACCTGGTTTGGGTCGGTCCAAATGCCGCAAGCTGCGAGTTCGTCCACGACAAAATTCGCGGAGCGTTGCTCGAGCGGCTGACTGCCGACGAACTGCGGAAGCTGCACCGTCGCGCCGCCTTGCACCTTGAATCGCAGCCGGACCGCAACGCATTCGAACTGGCCTACCACTTCGACGCGGCCGACGAAAGCGGTCTGGCGCTCGACTTCGCGTTGGAAGCGGCGGAACAGGCGCGTTCGCAACACGCGCTCGAAATCGCCGAGCAGCAATACCGAATCGCCGAGCGCGGCTGCGCCGCCGCCGACACGAAGACCCGCTATCAGATTTGCGAAGGGCTCGGCGACGTGCTCATGTTGCGCGGCCGCTATGCGGCTGCCGCGGAACTCTTCGAACGAGCCGCGGCACTGGCGGAAGGTCGGTTTGCCCTCGCCCAAATCAAGGGCAAGCTGGGCGAACTCGCCTTCAAGCGCGGCGACATGGAAATTGCCACGCAATCGTTCGAGCAGGCCCTGCGCCATTTGGGCCGTTATGTGCCGCGCAGCTCGTTTGTCGTCGCGATCCTCTTTCTTTGGGAAGCGCTCGTGCAGACGCTGCACAGCCTTTGGCCCTCGCGACTCGTCGCTCGGCGGACGAAATCTCCGTCGCCGGCCGAGTTGCTCAGTTGGCGGCTCTTCAGCCGGCTGGCCCACGGATATTGGTTTGTCCGCAGCAAGGTCCACGTGCTATGGACGCATTTGCGCGGCATGAATCTCGCGGAACGCTATCCGCCGACGCTCGAGTTGGCGCAGGCTTACTCCGAACATGCGCCGGCTATGTCGCTGCTTCCCTGGTATCAACGCGGCGTGATCTATGCACAGAAGTCGTTCGATATTCGCAGCTCGTTTCGCGACTTGTGGGGACAAGGTCAGTCGTTGGGCTACTACGCTATCGTGCTCTATGCCGGCTCTCGATTTTCGGAATGCGTGGAGAAGGGGCGCGAAGCGATTCGCCTGCTCGAACGGACTGGCGATTTCTGGGAGATGCACATCGCGCGTTATCAGGTTGCGGCGGCCCTCTATCGCCTGGGCGATCTGCCGGGGGCGATCGAGCTAGCGCGGCGGAATTACGAGTCGGGAATCCAACTCGGCGACGAACAGGCCTCGGGAATCAGCCTCGATGTTTGGTCGCGGGCGGCGCTCGGCAAGATCCCGGAAGAAATCCTTGCCGTGGAAATGAAACGGACTCGCCCCGATGCGCAGGGCACCGCCCAGACGATGCTCGGCGAGGGAGTGCGCTTGCTGGCGAGCGGTCGGTCCGAAGACGCGGCGAACGCCTTTGAATCCGCCTTGAGAGTCGCCAGGCAGGCCGGAGTGATGAACGCCTACGTCGCTCCCAACTTGGCCTGGCTGGCAACCGCGCGGCGCGTGCAAATCGAGCGGTATAATGGTCATCTCGCGAGCCGGCGTCGCGAGTTGCTCCGCAGCGCCGAGAAGGCGGCGCGGCGGGCTTTGCTCATCGCGCGCCGCTTCCAGAACGATCTCCCTCATGCGCTCCGGGAACGAGGCATTTTGTTGTGCTTGCGGGGCAATAGCCGCAAAGGACTCCGGCTTCTGTCCAAGAGCCTGGCAGTGGCCGAACGTCAGGGAGCCGCATACGAATCCGCTTTGTCGTCGCTTTTGGCCGGCCAGGTGCGTGCGGAACTCGGATGGACGGATGCCCAACGGATGGTCGCCGCGGCCGAAGCCGCCCTTCGATCTTTGGCCATGTCGCATCTACCCGGCAAGACCGGGCCCGAGGCGACGACGGGAGCGGCGACGTTGTCATTGGCGGATCGGTTCGACACGGTACTCGACTCGGGACGGCGAATCGCCTCAGCGCTATCGCCCGAAACGATCTTCGCCGAAGCCCATCGGGCCGCACTTCAACTCTTGCGAGCGGAGAAATGCCTGGTTTGGCAGGTCGAGCAAGCAGCCGAAGAACAACATCTTATCCCGATCGTCGGCCAGTCGGAGAGCGAAGCCGGTCAGTCGTTGGTGGAACGCTCGCTCCGGGCCGGATGTGCCCTCTCCGATCAGGATGAGTTGGCCGCGGAGGCCGGCATCGGCTCGTTGGACGCCACTCAAGGTTCCGCACTGAGCGTGCCCGTCTTGGCGCGCGGACAGGCGGTCGCGTGCCTTTCGGTCGTCCACGAGCAAGTGCGAAATCTATTCGGCGAAGACGAGAAACGGCTCGCCGATTTCGTGGCGACGATCGCCGGCGCCGCGTTCGAAAATGCCCAGGGCTTCCAGCAGCTTCAGCAACTCAATGCAACGCTGGAACAGCGGGTTGCCGAACGCACCGCAGCCGCGGAGGCTGCCACCAAAGCCAAGAGCCAATTCCTGGCGATGGTCAGCCACGAGATTCGCACCCCAATGAACGGCATCATTGGAATGACCGAACTGACGCTCACCACTGCACTCAACTCGCAACAAAAGAGCTATCTCAACATCGTCCGGCAGTCCGCCGATTCACTTCTCCGCCTGTTGAACGACATTCTCGATTTTTCAAAGGTCGAAGCAGGCCGCCTCGAACTGGAACGAACCGACTTTGACGTCCGCGAAGTGGTGGGAAACGCGCTGCAGGTCCGCGCGCGCGACGCCTCGCAGAAAGGTCTGGAACTCATTCAGACGATCTGTCGCGAGGTCCCTTGCCAGCTCGTCGGGGATCCCAATCGATTGCGGCAAGTCATCGTCAATCTGGTCGGAAACGCGGTGAAGTTCACCGACTGCGGCGAAGTTCTCGTCGATGTCGCAATCGAACACCAGACCGCGGACGGAATTCGACTCCATTTTTTCGTGCGCGACACCGGAATCGGCATCCCCGCGGACAAGCACCAATGCATCTTCGAGTCGTTCCGTCAGGCCGATAACTCGACCACTCGGCGATATGGAGGCACCGGCCTCGGCTTGGCAATCTCCGCTCAATTGGTCCAGCTCATGGGAGGACGGATCTGGGTTGAGAGCGAGCCGGGCAGCGGAAGCACGTTTCACTTTACCGCGGAGTTCGAGCGAAGCGCGAGCAGCGAAGCTCCGCAGATCGCGACTGCCGCGACCTTGCGGAGTCTCCGTGCGTTGGTCGTCGATGACAATGCCACGCAGCGGTCGGCTCTCGGTCGATTCCTGGCCGACCTGGGAATGCTGCCAACGCTCGCCGATGGCGCCAGTTCGGCAATGACCGAATGTCGCGCCGCCGTTGCCGAAAATCACGGATTTGACGTCCTAATAATCGACGGCGACCCGGCGACGCACGACGGCTCGGCGCTCGTCGAACACATTCGCGAACTGCCGCGGCTCAAAGCCTGCCCGGCGATTGTTCTGATGCCCGCGATCGAGCATTCGGATTCGGCCGGTTGCGAGCGCCTGAGCAATGTCCAATGCCTGACCAAGCCGGCGAAACATTCCGAATTGCTCGAGGCCTTGGTTGCCGCCGGCGCGTCGCGCGACGGAACGCGAAACCACGTCCGCGGCGATCAAGCCGACGCGGATCGGTCATTGCGCATTCTCCTGGTGGAAGACGGTGCGATCAATCGCGAAGTAGCGCTCGGACTGCTTGAACTGAAAGGCCACGAGGTGCAAGTTGCCGAGAACGGCTTGGAAGCGCTCGCGGTGCTTGAAAGCCACTTGTTTGACCTCGTGCTAATGGACCTGGAAATGCCGGAAATGGACGGCATGGAAGCCACCAAAGCCATCCGCGGCAACGAGGCGGTCACCGGAGGGAGAGTGCCGATCATCGCCATGACTGCGCACGCTGTCCATGGCTATCGCGAGCAATGTCTTGCCGCGGGAATGGATGGCTATGTCACCAAACCGATCTGGCCGGACGAGCTATTTGCCGCGCTGGCTGCCGCCGTCGGAGCGGCAAGCAACACGCCAGCCGGTTCGACGGAACTCTTGCTCCGCTGAACGAACCGGCGTCAGTTTCGCGTCAGTTGCAGAAAGACGATGTTCTTGCATTCCTCGGACACCAGGTTGATTGCCTGGACCTCGGCCTCGGGAATATCCATCGTCAAATCGATCATATCGTGCCGCGATCGATAGACCAGGTTCCAATCCATGAAGGCTTCCATGTAACCGATGTCGCGGATGCCGGGCAAAAAATTGGCGACGACGAGGCTTCCGCCGGGGCGCAGCATCTGGAACATCGAGGTAACGAGGCGGCGGCCCGTGCGCTGGTTCAAATAGTCGAATAGGCCCGTCGAATATACGAGATCGAATTCGGCCTGGTGACTTTGCCGCCCGAGCAATCTTGTAAATGACCCGGTGACCGTTTCGACGCCATAGCAAGCGTAGCAGCGCTGCACCTCGGCGGCGCTTTCCGGATCGGCGTCCAGGGCCAGAAACCGGCCGGTCCGGCGGCGCCGCACGGCGATCGAAACGCTGGCCTCGCGCAAGTGCCCGGCCGCAATCGAGAGGATGTGTGGTCGTCGGCGCTCTTCCGCCAACCGATCGATCTGGGCAGACATGAACGCGCGGCGCGCGCGAACTCCTTCCGACGCGGGCGCTAGGGTCGTATAGTCGAAAACTTGGCGCCCGATGGGCTCGGCCGGCGGCGGCACACGCTGGTCCTCGCGGCCGTAAATGAAATCCATCATTTCGGCGTCGCCGGCATAGCCGCGCGGTTTCGAAAACGCGCGGTAGGTAAACGGATCTTGATGGAGGGCCTGAAGGAGAGGATGTTGTCGGCATTTCGCGACGAACGCCTTCCAATCAGGAGCGGACGAACTCATCACGCGTTCGTGTAGCGCGAGAAAGAGTTCGTCGAGCGCCTGATGAACGCATTGTGGGTCGCATGATTCGGCGAGCCTTCGTTGCACGTCATCAAACAACCGCCAGTAGATTTGGTCCTCTTGTCGCTGGATTTCTTGCTGACGCAAGGCGTGACCATTCAACTCCGGCACGTGGGCCGCGTCAAAAGCGTGGTTCAACATGGTCGTTTAGGGTGTGCGGTTCCCTACCCCCTACACGTGGGCATCGAACGCCTCCGTCTCGCCAAGCATCGCGGCTCTTGGAGTAACGCGAGTGGAGAAACGTTCGAACCAAGGTGAGAATCCACCCTAGTCGCTCGCGCACGCGATTCCAATTGCGGTTTGCCGCAATTGAAGGAAAAAAATGAGAAGGCCGCCGCTAAGCGCGGAGCCATCAGAGATGCTTCGCCAACCGGAAAGGTTCGCCAAGCGCGCCACTATGCAGTCACGGGCCGCTTCGCCTCTTCGTTGCGATACGAAGCAGGCCTCGCGTTTCCGCGCGAACCTTCTCAGCCCATCGCACCGCCGAAGCCGCCTGGCGCTTAGTGGCGTTTTCACCGGGATACCGCGTTGCCACCGCAAACCGCGTCAGGAATTTGGCTCCGAGTCGAAGCGAATGTAAGCTGGGATGCGAGGGAATGAGCAAGACGACAAGCTCTTCGAGAATGTGGGTGCGTGGTACCGGCTGACCGAGTTCCTCCAAGAGAGCTTTTAGGTATTTTTCTGCAGACTGTTCTGCGTGAAAGCAAACTTCATCGTGGTGAGGATCGCTTCCCCGCGCGATTTTCTTGGCCACTACGAAATCGGACTCCGCTTTTCGCACCCATTGGGCCGTGAGCCTTTTCATAGAGCACTTTGCCCCTGTTCATCACTTCATGCAAGAAAGTGTCGCCTTCCTTAAGTCTCCACGCAATGTTCTTCGGGCTACAGACGATGAGGTCGAGCGGAAACATCGGATCGGTTACTCGATCGATCCGAACCGCCTGGTCGATCTCGTTCCGCGTCGGAACTACGACAAGAATATCCACATCGCTGTCGGCATGTGGCTTACCGTAGGCGTGCGATCCGAACAGGATGATTTTCTCCGGCTTGAAGCGCTCCGCGACGTCGCGGGCGAATCGTCGAATCACCGCCATCGGGACATCCCGTCCGCGATACCAGCGAGGCAGCTTCATGCTCGCGGACATAGAGGCTCTCTTAGAACGTGTTTGAAAAGGTCTTGATCGTCGCGGAAATAAGCAGTATTTACACGCAGCGTTTGAAACTGGAGGAACTTTTCTCGCTTCGGAGCACCTGGCATGGAAGCCGTCTATCCCACGGATTTGAGCGATGAGCAG
>DASZFO010000170.1 GCA_035939775.1 Pirellulales bacterium
CCGGTTTAGCATAACGACGTTTACTTCAAACTCGACAGATACTCGATTAAGTCGCGCAGCTCTGCTTTCGAGAGAGGCTTAGCAACGTCCTGGGGCATGGCGGATTTGCCGCGTGAGCGATCATCGATCTTCGACTTGTCGACGGTGATGAGTTTGGCCTCCGGCGTCATCAGCGTCAGCTCCTTGGCGTCCTCAGCCTTCACGATGCCGGCCACGGTCCGACCATCGTCCAGCGTGAGTACCGCGGTGTCAAAGCCCTTGGCGATCACCTTGTTCGGGTCGACGACCGATTCAAGCAGGTACTCGCGGGGTTTTTCCGCCGCGATGTTTGTCAGCTCGGGTCCGACTTTGCCGCCGATGCCCGCGACGATGTGGCAGCGGACGCACATCAATTCGGCACGCTCGAAAAAGATCGCCTTGCCGCGGGTCTGATCGCCGCCGTAGAGCGTCTCGCGCCACGGATCGATCGATTCTTTCTTTGGTCGAGTCGCTTCATACTTGGCGAGCTTCTCCGTCAGCGCCGGGCTCGTTCGCGCGCCGACAGCCTCGAGCAAGTCGAGTTCAAGCTCGCGCGGCGCATTGCCGGCCAGCAGCTTGTCGAACCAAGTGGCCAAGACTTTGTCCGCCTGGGGCGCGTTAATCTTGCCGAGCGAGGCAAAGGCCCCCTGCTGCTCGACGAGCGTCCCCTTGGCAAGCGCCTCCTCGAGTCGCGGCATTGCCTCTGTTGGTCGAATTACGGCAAGGATTCGTCTAGCCTCGGTCCGTATCGCCGGATCGGTGTCCCTCAGGGCGGCGGTAATTATGTCGAACAGGCCTGGGTCGTGCAGTTGCTCAAGCGCCTGCATCGCTTGGATCCGAACCGTCGCCGGTCGGGCCGTGTCGGTCGCCATCTCCCCCAGCACGGGAACCACTTCCTTGATTGCCAACTTAGCGCCGGTCTTTGCTGCGACCTGTCGAACCCGATCGCTGCTGGTGAAGATGCCCCTGAGTTCGCGACGAAATGCATCGCCGGCAATTCTGTCATCGCGGAGCGGAGAAGGCCGCCACGCGTTCGTCACTCGATCGTGTCCCGATGGCTTCGCCCAGTCGGCCAGCATGCCTAAGGCCTCGATCCGCGCCTCGTCCGGCACATCGCTTCGCGCAGCGAAATGCGCGACCTTGGCCGCGCTGTCTGGGGTGCCCAAGCGAAAGTTCGCGTTGAGCACACGCCGCAAAAGCGCGTCCCGGCCATCGAAGTCTTTCGAGATTCTATCCTTGATCGTTGCGTCGCCGATGATCGGTCGATTGATTAGCTCGGCGAGATCTTTCAAACCCTCCGCGATGGGGACGTCGTTGATCGCCCTGGCAGCCTCCAGCACGACACGAGGATCCGGATCACGCAGTGAAACTACAATCTGGCCATCTTCGATCTGCCGCCAGGCAAGGACCGCGCCCATCCGCTCGGCCGGTGACTCGCTGCTTGCTAGACCAATAAGGTCCCTCGAATCTTTCCCGAATCGCGCGAGGGCCATAACCGCCGAGTGTCGCACCACGGGATCTCGGTCGTCATTCTCGCGGAGCATTTCGCGAATCGCTCCCAAATACGTCTTGGGGTCGTCGAACTTGCTTATGGCAATCGCGGCGAGGGATCGCACGCGAAGGCTCTCATCCTTTACCAGGGGCAGCAGCTTACCGCGGGCACGCTCGTAACGACAATCGCCGAGAGTTTTGGCAGCCTGTGCCCGCACTTCGGGGTCGGTGTCCGCGACGAGCGTCAGGAGAGGCTCCTGCGAGTCGATCCTGTCGCTGATTGACTTAGTCGGCCGCGTGCGGCCAATTTGCCCCAATGCCCAGATGGCGTGCAATCGGCTGAGCTGCTTCTGACTTGCAGTCGTCGAGCCTGTGTCGATCACCGCGCCGGCGCCGGCTGCCGAGCGGGCGACTTCCACAAGCTTCGGCACGATCTCGCCTGACTTACCCGCCAGCGCTCGCCCGGCCAACGTGAATTGCGCCTCTTGCCGCAAGCGCATGTCGGCGTGCGCCAATAGTTTTATCAGTTCATCGGTGGTGCGGCTCTCTAGCCCTTCACTGATCAGTCGCTTTGTTTCGAGTACTATCGGATCGTTCTGCTTGGCCGGCTGGAAGACCTTATACACTCGCCCCTTGCCACAGCCCTCCCAGCCTTCGACCCAATCGGTCACGCACAGAGAGCCGTCCGGGGCCCAGGCCACGTCGGTCGCCAGTATGTGCCAGAGGAACTCCCGACTATCGACCATTTCGAACGACGCGCCCTTCGGCTTGACCGCCAGCGAATGCACGCCGCTGGACCCTGCGCCCCCTCTGAAATCCACCAAGAAGAAATGCCCCTGCCACTCGCCGTCCCAGCCCGTGCCCGGATAGTAAACCAGTCCCGACGGTCCGTCGGCGATCCACGCGATTGGCGGCACGAGGTACGCCGCCTGGCCATCGAAATGCGGATACCAAAGTTTTTCTCGATTAAACGGGCCGCGGTCATTCAAATACTGATACGGCATCCGCCAGCCGTAATCGGCTCCTTCGACCAGATACGTCCAGCGGGCCCGGTCCCCGGAGTCCGAATTATTGTCGCAGGTGAATAGATTGCCGTATTCGTCGAAAGCCAGTTTCTGTGGGTTGCGCAAGCCGTAGCAAAACACTTCGACGTCCGAGCCGTCCGGATTGCAGCGGAACACGGCGCCCGTGTCGGCGTTGGCAACGACGTGGTCGCCCGACTTGACGTAAAACCCACGGTCTCCTTGCGAGTAGTACAGCTTGCCATCGGGCCCAAAGATCAGGCCGTGCAGATCGTGACCAAGGAACGAGACCCGCGAACCGTAGCCGTAGCTTAGCGATTTCCGCACGTCGGCATGGCCCGTGCCCTTGTTGTCGCGCAACTGCCACAGATCCGGGATGCACGCGTAATAAACGTCGCCGCGCCGCGCGAGCACTCCGGCGCCAATTCCTTGTAGAGGGCTATTAAAACCATCGGCGAATGTGCTGACGTGGTCGGCCTTGCCGCCGCCCGATCGATCTTCCAACAGCCGCACACGATCATCTTGTTTTGTGTAGTCGACCAGCTTCGGACCCAGATGCTTCTTAAACATCTCGAGCCGTTGTTCGACTCGCTTGGTGGCCATGTCGTCGTCGAGCCAATCCATGTGGTCGCGGTCGTCCTCAACGCCGTGGTGGATACGGTATGTTTCACCGACGTAGATCCGGCCGTGCTCATCGACGGTTAAGCAGACCGGGTTGGCGACCATCGGCTCGGCCGCCCAGAGTGAGGTCTTGAAGCCGTCGTGAATCTTGAAGGCGGCGATTTGCTTTTGACCCTCGTCGGAGGCCTCAGCAACCTGAGGCGGCTCGACTGGCCCTTCGTAATAGACATGTCCAGTCGGCGCAGCACCAGATTTGTTTGACGGTGCGATCTTTGCTGCGTCAGCAGCGTGACACAACCGTCCGCACGGAGCCGAAATCGCTCCGATCGACATCGATAGAACAATCGCTCCACCCCAGTGTCGAAACACAGAATGTCTCCGAATAGGAAAACTGAAAGTTGGACGATGGACGGTTGAGGTTGAGTCCATGCCCTCATCATAATCGACCGCTCCGACCATTCGAACATCCCGAGGACCGCTGCGCCTTGATAACTCGAGACAAACAAGTCACTCGTCGTTGTTGACGATCCAAGCCACCCCCTCGCGGAAGCGTTCTCTCAATGGATTCAACAAATTCGCCTGCCAAGGGCGGTGGAGCGGAGTCACCACCATTTACCGAACGCACAACGTCGAATGGGCGGCACGCCAGCGCGACGCCGGCCTGGGCGGCGAAAATGGGGTGCGGCTGCTCAAGGAGCCAATCGCCGTAAGTGTTGCTGGTGATGTCGGTCTGTTACTCAGCGGTCTGATGAGGTTTTGACTCTTGCGTGGCGGACATTTAAGGCATCGCCGCCAGAGAATACCAGGGAGAGAGTAAGGCCGTCGGCGCTGATCCATTTGGTTGGAAGGCTGGCGGTTTCGCCTGGATCGATGTCCCACTGCGGGCTGTAGGTGACGGTGGTCCACGGGCCCCAGGGTTCTGGTGCGTCGAAGATACCGAAGCCGGCATGGACATCGCGCGTCGTGCCGGCCTGGCAAAGCAGGTAGCGGCGCAGGCCGCGGTTGTAGCTTACTGTCGGGCGGAAGCAGTGGCCCGGATGCTCGAAGACGGCGGCGCGGCGGCGAGAATCGGACATCCAGGTCGGCTCGCTGGCCGACTTCTTGCCGGCGAAGAATTCGTAGGCACCACGTTCCTTGAGCCGGTCCTTGCGGACCCTGGCCAGCACGATGCGATCGGCCGGCACGTATGCGCTCTCCGCATCCGGCGAATAGATATAAACAAATTCATCGCGGGCGCCTTCGTAGTTCTTGCCGAAATTGAGAAACGCCGGGCAGCCGAAACTGGTCGTAAACTTCCAATCGCTCCAGGTCCATGTCTTCGCATGGTCGGCCGACCAGGCGAGTTGCGAGTTGCCGGCGTTGCGGACGAGCATGTAGAGAACGCCGTCGACCATCAAGAGGCCGCTGGCCTTGAGTCCGCGCGGGCCATTCCCCTTTCGCTCGCCCGTCGCCGAGCGAATGTTCGTGCTCTTGAATTCGGACGGAAAGCCGTCGATTCGGGCGAAGCCGAGGCTCAACTTCTCCGGCACCTTGAGTTCGAAACCAGTCCCGTCGCCGTAGGCTGTGTACAGCGAGTCGTCGTCGGCCCAAGTGATTGGCCAGTTGTCGCTGTCCTCCGCCCGGCGAATGACCGAC
>DASZFO010000171.1 GCA_035939775.1 Pirellulales bacterium
ACTGCGAGCCGGGAGGAAACGTGTGCATCGCCGAATGATAATTCTGCAGTGCGAGCCCCAACTGTTTGAGGTTGTTGCAGCACTGCATGCGCCGCGCAGCCTCGCGCGCCGCCTGCTCCGCCGGCAAGAGCAGCGCGATCAAAATGCCGATGATCGCAATCACGACCAAGAGTTCGACCAGGGTAAAACCGTGTAGGGGCCGGGGAGAGCGGTTACGCTTTCCCGAGGCAAACGTTTTTCTTCGGCCCCGTACACGGAGACCCTGGTTATGGACGCGAATCGAGTTGATTTCCAGTCGTTTGTCGGAGTCGATCTGCACAAGTGCACCGTAACGTTGGCGGCGGTCAGCCCGACAGGGGAGACGATCGCGACACTCAAGATCAGCACCAAGAGCGTCGGCAAGATCGAGCAATGGCTGTTGGCATTGCCCAGGCCTTGCCACTTGGCCGTCGAGGCCTGTCCGTTCGTCGAGTGGTTCATCGAGCGCTTTCGGGGATGTGTCGATCGGATCGACATCGCCGATGCCACCGAGTTGGCCAACCGGCGCGGCAAGCGGCGGAAGAACGATCGCAACGACGCTCTGGACATCGCGCGTCGGCTGGCGCGCGGCGAGTGCCCCTTGGGTTTCATCGCCGACCCGGTCTTGATGCAGCTTCGCAAGCTCGGCCGGCACTGGCGGCAGTTGAGCCGGCTCTTGTCGCGTAGCAAGCATTCCATGAAATCGATGCTCAATGCGGCCAACCTGCGTGGACCCAGGTTCGACGGCGCCGCTGCTCAGCGTTGGCTGCTCTCCGACGGTCACTTGCTCGCGCCGGTGCAGCAACGAGCGTTCGCCGATTATCTGGACATCGTGATGCTGGTCGAACGGCATCGCGAGAAATTGCGGCGTGAGATCCTCTTGGCACCGCGCAGCGAAGCGTTCCTGAACACGCAGCTCCTTCTGCTGACCGTGCCGGGAATCGGCGACATCTGGGCCCTGATCATCGCCGCCGAGATCGGCCCGTTCGAGCGGTTTCCCAATGCCGACGCGCTCGAGTTTTGGGCCGGCCTGACCGCCGACCTGAAAGAATCGGCCGGCCGTACCCAGAGCGGCAACATCACCAAGGCCGGCTCGGTTCCATTGCGCTGGGCATTGTGCCAGGCGGCCATGACCTTGTGCCAGTGCGACGCCCGGCAGGAGGCGACCCGCCAGCGGCTCATCGCCCGCATCGGCAAGCCCAAGGCCAACGTGGCAATGGGTCGCCGGCTGCTGCGCACACTGTACGCGATGGTCCGCGACAAAAAGCCGTATCGCTGCGGCCAACCGATCGATCGCACGACGCGGCTGAACCAGGCCCGGGCGCGTAAGCGCCAACGCCCGGCGGCAGCCTAGAAAGAAGAAGACGAGGAGGTTCCTTGGAGAGAAAGACGGCGGTAGTACGACGTGCGCGCGTTGTGCGTGCGTCTCATCGAGTCGGTGACCGCGACCTGCTTTCATTCGGCCCGGCACGCAGTGCGCGCTGGAATCGCCTGTCGATCCAGTGCGCTCAAGCTCTGCTTGAGCTGCCTGCCGGTGACCGCGACAGAGTGAATTCGGCCCGACCGATGCGTACATGGTTTTATTCAGCCCGGAGCACACGCGGCGCCAACACGATCGCCACGTCCGGTGACTGCGTAGAGATGAATTCAACCGCCCCGCCGCCGCGACCAGGCTGCGGAGGACGGATCGACCACCGCCGAGCAATGCCCAGGTCGAAACCACCAATCCACGGAGCACAACCCATGTGAAGCAACGCGTGCGTTGACAAAGGGCCCCTACAGAGATGAAACCGTGGCGGGCGAAAGCGAAGTCGGAATTCGGAAGTCGGAATTCGGAAGTCGGTAGACGTAAAGCCGCGTCGGGCTTGCCGCAACGGCAGCGAGCGCGCGGCATCGAACGAGGACTTGCACACGCTCTCCAAGCCGCGCGCGGATTTCGCTGGATCATCGAACTATCCTGGTGAGCAATCGCCAATCCATGTAAGCAATTCACCGCAATTATCACGTTGGAACACGCCGCACAAGACGGCGGACCGTCGTTCAGTTCGATTTCTTGCGACGCTTGTAGCTGACCCAGGCCAGAGCGGTCACT
>DASZFO010000172.1 GCA_035939775.1 Pirellulales bacterium
CGCGGGGGCCATGGCACGGCGATACGTCAATCAATTAGGCGACGGTGAGTCGGTCGAAGAGGTCTTCCTACTGGCGGACAAGCAGCTCCGCGCAAACCGCAATGCCAGCCTGTACTTGCTGGCTACGCTGCGCGACCGGACGGGGATCATCAACGGCTTGATGTGGAACATGACCGAGACATCGGTCGCTCCCCTCAATGCCGGCGATTTTGTGAAGGTCAAGGGGAAGGTGCAGCTCTATCAGGGCGCGCTGCAGATTATCTTGACCCACATCCAGCCGATTCCCTCGAACGGGATCGATCCGTCCGACTTTCACGCCACCACGAACAAGAACGTCGACCAGATGCTCTTGCGCCTGAGAGAGATCCTGCTCTCGATCAGCGAGCCGCATCTCAAATTGCTCATGGAACGCTTCCTGGCCGATCCGGACCTCATGCGCGACTTTGCGCTCGCGCCGGCCGGGATCAAGGCCCATCACGCCTATCACGGCGGATTGCTCGAGCACGTCGTCAATATTCTCGAGACGGCCCAGCGGATCGAAGATCTCTACCCCAAGATTGACTTCAACCTGCTCCGGGCGGGGATTTTCTTGCACGACCTCGGCAAGATCCGCGAGATGAGCTACACGACCGCCTTCGCCTATACCGACGAAGGGCAGCTTTTGGGGCACCTGGCCATCGCGCTTGAGATCCTCGACGCCAAGATCGCCGAAGTCACGCGGCTGAGCGGTCAACCGTTCCCGATCGAAATCACTCTGCGGCTGAAGCACATGATTCTGAGCCACCACGGTACGTACGAATTCGGCAGCCCGAAACTGCCGATGACTCCCGAGGCGATCGCCCTGCACCACCTCGACAACCTGGACGCCAAGGTCCACGAATTCGCCCGCTCGATCCAGGACGATCCCAATGCGGGCTCGAACTGGACCCCCTATTCCCCGCGGCTCGATCGGAAGCTGTATAAGGGCGTCTCTGCCGGAACATCGTGAAGACCGGGTGGCACTGGCGGCTCGTCCGCCAGTGAGCCTTTCCATTGCGAGCAAAGACACTGGCGGACAAGCCGCCAGTGCCACCCGATGCTGATCGGCTGGCGCGGCGAACTATCTCATGTCCGATCTCGAGCGGCGAATTCTCGATGTGCTCAGCGAGCCCGGCGTGAAGCCGCTGCGGCCTGCCGCTCTGGCCAAGCGCCTCAAAATCACGAAGAAGCAGCTGCCCGAATTCCGCGAAGCATTGCAGCAACTTGTAGAGTCGCAGCGATTGAAGGAGGGGAAGAAGGGCGGCCTGCGTCCACGGCATTCCGCCGGCCTGGTCGAGGGAATCGTCAAGAAGATCGGCTCGGGGGCGGGCTATCTCCGACCGCATGAGGCGGTCGCGGAAGGCCGCCAAGCCGAAATCTTTATCGCGCCGGCCGATATGCGCGATGCGCATACCGGCGACGAGGTGCTGGTGCGACTGACCAGCGCACGCCGGCACTCGGGCCAGCGCTGCGGCGTCGTCGAGCAAGTGCTCGCGCGGGCGACCGG
>DASZFO010000173.1 GCA_035939775.1 Pirellulales bacterium
GTCGAACAGACCGAAGACGCGATGCAGAAATTCGCCGAGGACGTGGTCGAACTGGCCAACGGCTATCCCGACTACGGACATCCGATCGAGATTGCCTATCAGCTTTCGGCCGAATATCCGCATCTGGCAAAGACACTCGCTCAGCGACTGAAGCTGGCCGAAGAGATGCCGCTGTTGGCGCAGCTCGTCGCCGCCAGCGCCTTCGACGCGGCACTGCACGATGCGTTCGGCCGCGCGAGCGATATGAATTCGTACGACGGACTCTCGTCCAAACAGATGAACGACGACCTGTCGATCTATCTCGATGACCAATTCAAGGGCGAATACCTCGACAAGTACACGTTGCGGCAGCCCAAGCCGACGTTGCCGCTCTACCATCTCGTCGGAGCCATCGATCCGCTCACGCCGGCCGACGTCAAACAGCCGCTCAAAGACGGCCTTCCCGAGTCGCTGGCGGACTGGATCAAAGCTGACGGCTTGACCCATCTGAAGATCAAGCTGGCCGGCGACAACTTAGATTGGGACGTCGAGAGGACGCTGGCCGTCGATCGGGTAGCGACCGAGGCCGCGACCTCCAAGGGCAAGCCAGCACTGTCTTACTCGTGCGACTTCAACGAGAAGTGTGCGAATGTCGCTTACGTGCTCGATTTTCTGGGGCGCGTCAAGAAGCAGAATGCGGCGGCCTTTGACCGCATTCAGTACCTCGAGCAACCAACCCATCGCAATTTGCGCGAGCACCCGAACGATAAGATGCACGATGCGGCCAAGCTCAAGCCGATCGTGATTGACGAGTCGCTCGTCGACTACGAAACACTGATGCTCGCCCGCGACATGGGTTACAGCGGCGTCGCACTCAAGACGTGCAAGGGTCAGACCGATTCGTTGCTGCTCGCCGCCGCCGCACAGAAATTTAACATGTTCCTCTGCGTGCAGGATCTCACCTGTCCCGGAGCCTCGTTTCTGCAATCGGCGTCGCTCGCCGCCCGCATCCCCACGGTCGCTGCCGTGGAAGGCAACAGCCGCCAATACTGTCCGCAGGCCAACAAGCTCTGGGCGAAAAAGTATCCGGGCCTCTTCAAAGTCACCGATGGCCAGATTGCCACAGGCGCATTGAACAAGATCGGCCTGGGATTCTGACGACTCGTCCTCGCAAGGCGCGGTAAGGTAGACGTGTCAGTCGGAAGTTGGTCCGCCTGGAGCGCGACTCCGACTTGCGACGAAAATGGTTGTGAGCGGCTTGCGCTCTCAAGATGTCGATGCTTAGTTTGCGATCTGATCTTAAACTCGCCGAACCATCCAATTTACGCCCGCCGAATTCTCCGGCGTCGCGGGTGGGGAGAACAACTGAGCGTTTCCAACGAAGCCATCGGATCGCCTCAGCGACACTTGTATTGGCGCTAGCCACCGGGATTTCAGGGGGATTGTCTGCGGCCAGCTACTGCGTTGGCCGAAATACCGAGTCCGAGCTGCGTTTCTTTGAGCCCCGGCGGCCGCCCACGGTCGACGAAGCGCTCGTTGCATGCCCAATCGAATACGCTCTTCGGTCGAACGACCGAAACGATGTGATTTTTCTGGGCGATAGCACCTGCCGTGTCGGTGTTGATCCGATTCGCTTTGAGGGTCTGTCCGGGCTGCGCGCTTTCAACTTGGGGAGCCAAGGCAGGATTGGACCCATGGGGTTCTTGATTACGGGGATGGGTTATTTGTCAAAGCACCCCCGGCCGCAACTCGTGGTCTTATGCATGGCACCTATCGCCTTTGACTCCGGTGCCAGTGAGATCGCCGACAGAATGGGCAGTACGATGCAGGCTCGCTTTGAAGCCAATTATGGGCCCGAGGTGCCGGGCCTCATTCCGCTAAATGCTAGCGTGCGCTACTTCATTCAGCGTGGATCCCTGACCACCTGGGGCGCGGTGTCGACTTTGTTCCGGGGCCGCGATCAAGACATCCGTGATGTTCCCCTCGATGGGGCGCAACGGAAGGTGCCACCCATAACCTTTCGCGCCGTTCAAGAGGGCGCGATCAAATCACGCGGCTTCTATCCGGTTCCGGGAGACCACGTTGCAAGAGAAGAAATCGAATCCCCGGGAGCGCCCGCCAAGATCCAATCGGAATGGGATCGCAGCGTCCGCCTGTTGGCCGAAGCTTGCCGGAACCTGGGCATCCCCTTATTGATTCGATTTTCGCCCATGCCAAGTGACCTGTCCCAAGTGAAGGACTTCTCGACGATTGAACAATGGTCGCGAAATCTGGAAACCGATTACTCGAACGTGCGCATCGGCCGACCTACCTTACTTTGGTACGAACCGAAGCTGTGCTGGGACCACATTCACCTCAACGCTTCTGGCGTTGCAGTTTACATGCCGCAGCTGGCCACAGAGATCCGCGACATCCTGGACGAGGCACACAGCTCGAGGAACCGCGGTTCCTCTTGAATTTCAGGTGCTGCACGGCGACGCACTGCGCAAACTGCTGTCGCATCGCTCCGCCGTGACCCCAGCCGCGATCGAACCTATACTGATCGCTATGACGGTTGAACAGCGTCGCCTTGAGGAGTCGAATCGCCGGACGGCCAACTGGCAGCGCTGGGGGCCGTATCTTTCCGAGCGGCAATGGGGAACGGTCCGCGAGGATTATTCGGCCACTGGCGAGTGCTGGGATTATTTTCCGCACGACCATTCGCGCAGTCGCGCGTATCGCTGGGGCGAAGACGGGCTGCTGGGCATCTGCGACCGGGAGTGCCGGCTCTGCTTTGCGCCGGCCCTCTGGAACGGCAAGGACGCGATCCTCAAAGAACGGCTGTTCGGCCTGAATGGGAACGAGGGAAATCACGCCGAGGACGTGAAGGAAATTTATTTTTACCTCGATTCGTCCCCCACACATTCCTATCTCAAGGCACTCTACAAATATCCGCAGGCGGCTTTTCCCTACGAATTGCTGGTCTCGGAGAACCGGCGCCGCAGCCGGCTCGACCCAGAATTTGAAATTACGGACACAAATGTCTTCGACGACGGGCGGTATTTCGACGTCTTTGTCGAATATTCCAAGGCCAACACCGACGACATCTTGATGCGCCTTACGGTGGCCAACCGCGGGCCCGACGCCGCGGCGTTGCACCTGTTACCCACGCTCTGGTTCCGCAATTCCTGGTCTTGGGGCTGCGGTCATGAGGGGTGCGAGATCAAGCCGCGCATCGATCTCGAGGTCGACGGCGGATTGCAGACCAATCATCCATCGCTCGGCGTCTACCGCTTCTTCGCCGAGCCGGCCTCCGACGGCGCGAAGCCGACGATGCTTTTCACCGAGAACGAGACGAACTTCGTACGGGTCTTCAAATTCCCCGAAGACCCCGAGGTGAAGTTCAAGGATGCCTTTCACGAATTCGTGGTCGGCGGCAACAAGGATGCGCTCAGTAAGCAGCCGACCGGCACCAAAGCGGCGGCCTACTATCAGCTCAACGTCCCCGCCGGTAAGGAAGTCACGCTGCGACTGCGTCTTTTCGCCAGCGACCAGGCTCCCCTCACTCCCTTCGGCCCCGAGTTCGATCGCATCTTCGCCGAGCGGATTGCCGACACCGACGAATTCTATGACGCCATATTGTCTCCCGATCTCACGCCGCAAGCCAGAAGTATCTCCCGGCAGGCCGCAGCGGGGCTACTCTGGAGCAAGCAATTCTATTTTTATTCCGTGAAGGACTGGCTGTACGGCGACCCGGATCAGCCGCCTCCGCCCCCCGGGCATCAACACACGCGCAACGTCGACTGGCAGCACCTGTTCAATCGCGATGTGATCTCGATGCCGGACAAATGGGAGTACCCGTGGTACGCCGCGTGGGATCTGGCGTTCCATATGCTGCCGCTCGCTAAGCTCGATCCCGAATTCGCCAAAAGCCAGTTGATCCTGTTTCTGCGTGAATGGTACATGCATCCCAACGGTCAGATTCCGGCTTACGAGTTCGCGTTTTCGGACGTGAATCCGCCGGTCCACGCCTGGGCTTGCTGGCGCGTCTACAAGATGACCGCCTCCCGCGGACAGCGTGACCGGATGTTTCTGGCCCGCACCTTTCAGAAGCTGCTCCTCAACTTCACCTGGTGGGTCAACCGTAAAGATATCGAGGGCAACAATCTCTTTTCCGGAGGATTCCTCGGGCTGGATAACATCGGCGTATTCGACCGATCGAAGCCGTTGCCTGGCGGCGGCGTGCTCGAACAAGCCGACGGGACCGCCTGGATGGCTTTCTACTGCTCGACGATGCTCGCCATGGCGCTCGAGCTGGCTGCCGAAAGCCCGGAATACGAGGACATTGCCTCAAAATTCTTCGAGCACTTTGTCGCCATCGTCGACGCGATGAATTCTCTGGGCGGCAGCGGATTGTGGGACGAAACGGACGGGTTTTACTACGACCAGCTGCACGTGCAGGGCCAAGATACGCCGCTTAAAATTCGCTCGATCGTCGGGCTGATTCCGCTGTTTGCCGTGGAGGTGCTCGACGACCGCCAGATCGATCGGCTGCCCGGCTTCAAGAAGCGGATGCAATGGTTCCTCGACCATCGGAAAGAATTGGCCGCATACATCTCCTACTGCCAGCCCGACGCTGCGGCTCGCGCCGACGATGGCCCTGCGCACGGCCGGCGGCTGCTGGCAATTCCGTCGAAAGAGCGTCTCGAGCGGGTGCTGCGCTATTTGCTCGACGAGAACGAGTTTCTCTCGGACTACGGAATCCGTTCCGTGTCGCGCGTCCACAAGGATCATCCGTTTGTGCTGCAATCCGACGGCAACGAGCACCGCGTCGACTACGAACCGGGCGAATCGACCACGGGTCTATTCGGCGGAAACTCGAACTGGCGCGGGCCGATCTGGATGCCCATTAACTTCTTGTTCATCGAGGCGCTCGAGCGCTATCACCACTTTTACGGCGACTCGTTTCAGGTTGAGTGCCCAACGGGTTCCGGACGCAAGCTGACACTCAAAGACGTCGCCCGAGAGATCGAGGCTCGCCTCGCGCAAATTTTCCTCGCCGATTCGAAGGGCCGCCGGCCATGCAATGGGAACGTCCGCCAATTCGTCGACGACCCGTATTGGCGCGACCACGTCTTGTTTTACGAATACTTCCACGGCGACAACGGGCGGGGCTGCGGAGCCAGCCATCAGACTGGCTGGACCGCGCTCATCACGCGGATGCTGTGGGACCTGCCGCGAACGGTAAAGAGCGCACGCGCAAAGCCAAAGCCCACCAAAACCGCCAGGCGTACGAGTTGAGCTACGGCTGCGCGCGGCGAGTCGCAATCAGGTCGACTCGCGCAGTTAACCGTTCCATTCGAGTCTTCGCAGAGGCCGCGAATGCCCGGCAACGACTAAACTACCCACCCAGCCTGGCGCCGGGTCAAAATCTGCAAACGACCAATTCTGATGCGCTGCCGGATCGGAATCGTCGCGGATTAGACGCGGCGAATCGCCCAGCGCCACGCTGACACTGAATGACGCCAGTGGCCGCGACAATCCGCATCCAGTCGCCTTCAAATAGGCCTCCTTGCGGGTCCAGGCCCGATAGAAGGCAACGGCCTGCT
>DASZFO010000174.1 GCA_035939775.1 Pirellulales bacterium
CGGCCGCGATCAGGGCGACGATTCCCACCAGCCCTTCCATCAGCATCGCCCCATAACCGATGGCGCGAATGTGACTTTCTTTTTCCACCATCTTGGGCGTCGTGCCCGAGGCCACGAGCGAATGGAAGCCGGAGATGGAGCCGCACATGATACAGATAAACACGAACGGGAAAATGTCGCCTTTGAACGTCGGGCCGCCGTGAAGGAATTGCTGATTGAGCGGCGGGCATTGCAAACGCGGATTCGCCACCATCACACCCACGACGAGCAAAGCAATCGTGCCGATTTTTAGAAAGCTCGAAAGGTAGTCGCGCGGGCACAAGAGTAGCCACACCGGCAGTACTGATGCGATGAACCCATAGCCCGCCAGGGCGATGATTGTTTGGTTTTTCGTCAGTAAAAAAAATCGTTCAAAAATCGAGCCGGGAACCCAGTTGCCGATGATGACGGCGGCGAGGACGGCCACCACTCCAAACGCCGACGCGCCGGCAATGCCGCCTCCCTTTCGAACCTTTGTGATGTACCAACCCATGACCAGGCCGATTGGGATTGTGCAGGCGATAGTGAAAGTGCCCCAGGAACTGCCCGGCACCAATTCCAGTGATCCGGCAGGGAGATCAATGGCGCTGGTTTCGTTTGTGTTCGCCGACCAGTCGGCGGGCGTCTCAATCAAGAATGATTCGGATCGCAGAGTGGGAGGCGTGGACGGGGCGTAATAGACTTGGCAATTCTCGGGAAAGCGGTAGACGGCCTTTTGTTCGCTGCTGTGAGCCGAGACTTTTTCGACGGACGTTTCGCCGGGCAGAATGACGCGCGTGCCCTCGGCCAATCGCACCTCGTCCCCGCCCAGCGCTTTGACCACCACAAAGCCCAAGCCCGCCAAAGCAATCACAACGATAAAGAGAATCGCGGCCGAGACGATGATAGCCGCGGGCCGACCCAACTCAGTGCGGGCGATCTCGGCCAAAGACTTGCCGTCACGTCGAACCGACGCTGCCAGCACCAGCATGTCTTGTACGGCGCCCGCCAGGCACACGCCGATCACCAGCCATAACAACCCCGGCATGTAGCCGTATTGAATCGCCAGAACCGGACCGATAAGCGGGCCGGCGCCGGAGATGGCCGCGAAATGATGACCGAACAGCACCCACTTGTTCGTCGGGTCGTAGTTGTGACCATCCCTAAACCGGTAAGCGGGCGTGAGCCGCGAGTCGTCCAGAGCCGCCACCTTGGCCGCCAGAAACGCGCTGTAATATCGATATGCGATCGCCAACACGCAGAGCGCGCCCAAGAGCAACGGCATGGCGTGCCAGATCAGCCGGCCGTCTTGCTCTTCGAAGAAAATGTTGGCCAAGAGCATGGCTGTCATTATGAACAATAAAGTCCACGGCCGCTATGCCGCGCTTGCGGCTGAATGCGCGTCCCTGGCCACTCGCGGCCTAGATCAGCACGATAACTCTTGTGATTCCTGATCATGCGCGAGGCAACTGACCGCCGCGCGGCATCGGCAATCCGCCGACAGAGGATGAAATTCATAACAAGGAGATCAACATGTTTCGCACCGTCGTT
>DASZFO010000175.1 GCA_035939775.1 Pirellulales bacterium
TCGGGTTCTCGAGGCCGAGCTTGAGATGCTCGTTCATCCAGCGATACATCACGGCGCGGCTGACGTAGTTGTAGTTGTGCGGGAATTGCAAGAGCGGCCGCGCCATCACCAGCTTGGGCACGCCGAGCATCGCGTAATGTCGTTCTAGCTCCGGAAATCCCTTGGTCGCGATTTCCTTCGTCCAATCGTCGGCGGCGGTCATTCCGAGTGGCCGAGGGGCAGCCATCGCGGCGAACTCGATGTTGCCGGTGCCGATCCGCAGATAGCAGCAGTTCTCGCAGGTGCAGCCGCCTTGCATAGCTGTCGAAACCATCACGGCCGGAAACAGCACGGCCGGCCGCGAGTCGATCGCGCCGATCAGCATCGTTTGCGTTCCGCCGCCGCTCTCGCCGGTCACGCCAATCCGCTTCGGATCGACGTCGGGCAATTCGCTGAACCAATCGAGCACGCGCAATGAGTTGTACGTTTGCAACCCCATAATCGATTGCAGGTGCAACTCGGCCTGCGGGCTGAAGAAGCCCCAGTTGGTCGGCGTTTCCATTTCGGGGCGAAACTGCTTATAGCGATGAGCGACAGCTTCCGAGATCTGCACGCTGTCCGCATAGCCGACCATGTCCCACATGAATGCGATGCAGCCCATGCGGGCCAAAGTGACGCAGCGGGCCTGCAGCGGATATCGCCCGCCGACGTCGAACCGCTCGGCCCCATCGACGAATTGCTGCCGGACTTCTTTGAGCGCCGTTTCATTGAACCGGCCACCGGGGAAATGTCCGTGCGGACAAAGCACGCCGGGCAGCTTGCCTGATTTTCCCTTCGGTCGATAGAGGCTGCCGGTGACGAAGAAGCCCGGATAGCTTTCCAAATAAACTTTTTCAACGGTGTAACCATCGCGATCTACGGGGCCGTGGACCACGGCATTGGGCGGCGTCTTGGTCGGCATCGGCCATAGCCCGGCGGCCACGAGCAACTGCCGCCGCAACTGCTCCGATCGTTCGTGCCAAGCCTCGGGCGTCGAACATGGGGCGAACGGGAAATAACCGTTGAAGTCTTTGAGCGGACCGAGTCGGCTGTCTTCAGGCAGCCTGCCGACAGGAAGAACCCGCGGCGCTTCAGCGCGAGCGATTGTGGTCATCGCCGGCACGACGCTGGGCAACATCGTTGCGGCGATCAAGACGATGCGCCAGCGGCAGCGACGGGCATGTACACTCATCGAAACGTGCATTATTCCACCGAAGGGAATGGCGGCCGGGCAGTGAACGAACTGAATCTCGCGATTTCAAATCTGCGAATCCGAGACTCCAGAACCCCTGATTCTAGTCGCCGCAATTTCGTGTACCAGTCGTGTAAACGTTTCTCCACGATCGGCGTAGTCGTGAAATTGATCGAGGCTCGCACACGCGGGAGACAGCAGAATCGCATCGCCGGGGCGGGATTGGCGCCAACACCAAGCGAGCGCGTCGTCAAGACGTTCGGTCTGCTGGCGGCAAAAATGCGGAGTAAGGATAGAGAACAAGTTGTCGAGCAGGTTTCCGGTCGCCCCGAAGAGGGCCGCTCCGCGCGCTTGCCGACCGACTGCCGCAACCAGCGCGCTGAGTTCGACCTGTTTGTCGCTGCCCCCCAATAGGATCCAAGTCGGTCGGTCCAACGCGTTGAGAGCGGCGATCGCGGCCTCCGGCGTAGTTGATTTCGAGTCATTGAAGAGCTGCCGGCCGTCGGTTTCCGCGATGAGCTTCAGGCGGTGAGGCAGGCCGGTGAATTCCGATAAGCCTCGAACGGCAGATTCTCGATGGGCGCCGGCCAAAGTTGCCGCGGCCGCCGCCAGCGCGGCATTGGCGCGATTATGGCGGCCGCGAATCCGCAACGATGGAATATCGGCGTCGTCCCACGGCAGGACGGAAGTTCCGCGATCGAACAGCCGTTGCTTCGATCGCCGATAGTGCTCGACACTGCCGTGCCAGTCGAGATGGTTCGAAGCGAAACTCGTGAGCAAAGCGACTTGCGGCCAACGGGCATCATCGGCGAGCCAATGCAGTTGAAAGCTGCTCAGTTCGAGCACGATCCAATCGTTCGGGCGGATTTGCGGAAGATCAGCGAGCAAACTGCGGCCGATGTTGCCCCCGAGCCACGCGCGGCGGCCGGCCGCGTTGAGCATTGCGGCCGTCATCGCGGCGGTCGTCGATTTTCCATTCGTGCCGGTAACACCAATCACCGGCGCGGGGCATGCCGCAAGAAACATCTCAATCTCCGAAGTGACTTCGGCCCCCGCCTGTCGCGCCAGCTCAACTAGCGGATTGCCGGGGCGCACTGCCGGATTGACGACGACTAGATCGACATTCATAAAGTCGCGGTCGTCATGGTCACCGAAATGGAATCGCTTGATGGGCACGCCGGCGAGTGCGTCGAGCGAATCGGCGAGCGCAGTGGCGTCCGCCAAGTCGGTCACGGTAACGATCGCTCCCTGCTCGGCCAAATAGCGCGCCGCCGCCGCGCCGCCGCCATGCCGCCCCAGTCCCATCACAGTCGCTCGGCGTCCGTGGAATCGCATGTTTTTCGGAATGAGAAGAGATCGGCGACGATTCGTGCTCTGCCATCCGCGCCCCTTGCCGATTATGATAACGATTTGGCCCGCGACCCAAATAGCAGAGTAGTGCGCAGTGTCGAATTCCAAGGGGTTCATTTCGTTGCGCGGTGTGGAGGTCCACAACCTCAAGCATGTGAACCTCGACATTCCGCATCGCAAGCTGGTGGCCCTCTGCGGATTGAGCGGCAGCGGGAAGACGAGCCTGGCTCTCGACACGCTCTACGCTGAAGGGCAACGGCGCTATATCGAGAGCTTTTCCGCCTACACGCGGCAGTTCTTCGAGCGATTGGAAAAGCCGGCGGCGGAGAAAATCACCGGTATTCCGCCGGCCATCGCCGTCACCCATAAGACCACCAGCCGCTCCAGCCGGTCAACGGTCGGGACGGTGATCGAGGCCAACGATCATCTGCGCCTCCTAATGGCCCGGATCGGACAGGTGGTCTGCCAAACCTGTGGTCATCCGGTTCGCCGCGAAACGCCCGAGAGCACGGCGGAGATCCTCGCTGGCCTGCCGACCGGCACACGATATATGCTGGCCTTTCAAGCCTTACCCGATGCCAATGCCGACCTGCAGGCGGCGCTGGCCGCCTTGCGCGAAGAGGGATTTGTCCGCGTGATCCTCGGCGATCAGTTGGTGAATCTGGAAGACGGCGTGGCGCCGTCGGGCGAAGCTTCGCGGGGGCCGCTCTATGTCGTCGTCGATCGCCTTGCGGCGGGATCGGTGGCGCCGCAGCGGTTGCGCGAATCGCTGGAAACGGCGTTTGCCAACGGCTCGGGCAAATGCTTTACGTTCATCGACCTTCCCGAGCGGCCCCACATCAACCAAGAAGGAAGCCGCGGCGTTGCCGTTCACCTTGATGACCGCGATTGGTGGCGACTGACATTCAGCAGCGCGATGACGTGCGACGAGTGCGGCCGCGAATATCCGCAGCCGGAGGCGCGGCTCTACAGCTTTAACAGCCCGTTGGGGGCCTGCCCGGAGTGCGAGGGATTCGGCAACATGATCGACGTCGATATGGACCTCGTCGTGCCCGATCCGAACAAATCGCTTCGCGACGGGGCCGTCGCGCCGTGGAACACGCCGGCCTACGCCCATGAACTGGAAGAACTGATCGCGCTGGCCCCGGCGGTTGGATTGCCGCTTGACGTGCCGTTTCGGGAACTAACCGAGATCCAACGCGATCTAATCCGCGACGGCGTGCCGGCCCGCAAGTTCGGCGGCCTGCGGGGATTCTTCAACTGGCTCGAGCGGCGGAAATACAAAATGCATTTGCGCGTGTTCCTGAGCCGCTGGCGCAGCTACCGACCCTGCCCGGCCTGCGGCGGCAGCCGATTGCGCCCCGAGGCGCTCGCCACGCGGCTGGGCGGGCTGAACATGGCGGAAATCTCAGCCCTCAAGATTCGCGACGCGGTCGCCTTCTTCCGCCAACTTTCGCTTTCCGATTGGGAGCGGAGCGTTGGCCGCATGATGCTCGATCAGGTGCAAGCGCGGATTGGGTATCTCGAGGCAGTGGGTCTCGGCTATCTCACGCTCGATCGCACGCTCCGCACCTTGAGCGGCGGCGAATCGCAACGCGTCGCGCTGACTTCCGCACTTGGTTCGAGCCTGGTCAATATGCTCTATGTGCTCGACGAGCCATCGATCGGTCTGCATCCGGCCGATATCGACCGGCTGATCGCGGCCGTCGTGTCGCTCCGCGATCGGGGCAATTCCGTGCTCGTCGTAGAACACGAAGAGACGATGCTGCGGGCGGCGGATCAGATCATCGAGATCGGTCCCGGCGCCGGCGAGCGCGGCGGCGAGGTCGTGTTTCAAGGGACGGTCGCAGAAATGCAGGACTGCCCGCGGAGCTTGACGGGCGACTATCTTTCCGGACGGCGCGGAGTCGGCGGCCTTCGCAATCGCCGCCGGCTCAGCCATGGCTGGCTCCGCCTGACCGGCGCACGCGGAAACAATCTCAAGAGTATTACGGTTGAATTCCCGCTCGGCGTGCTCTGCCTCGTCACCGGCGTGAGCGGCTCGGGAAAGAGCACGCTCGTCGAAGATACGCTGTATCCCGCCCTGCGCCGGCGAATGCGCCTCGAAGCGGCCAAGCCCGAGCCTTACGACGATGTCTTCGGCGATGGCCAGATCGACGAATTGGTGCTGGTCGATCAAAGTCCGATCGGCCGCTCGCCGCGCTCGAATCCGGTCACGTACCTCAAGGCCTTTGACGAAATCCGCGGCGTGTTCGCCGATACGCTCGAAGCCCGCACGCGTAATTACACGGCCAGCCATTTCAGCTTCAACGTCGATGGCGGCCGGTGCGGCAATTGCGAAGGGGACGGCTATCTCCAGATCGACATGCAGTTCATGGCCGACGTGTTCATGAAATGCCCCGAGTGCCATGGCAAGCGATATCGTCCGGAAATTCTCAAAGTGCAGTATCGCGGGCGGAGCATCGCCGACGTGCTGGAAATGACGGTGCGCGAGGCGTTCACATTCTTCCGCGGCTCGCCGAAGGTGCAGGCCCGGCTCAAGCGGCTGATCGACGTTGGGCTGGATTATCTGCGGCTGGGGCAACCGGCCAACACGCTCTCCGGCGGCGAGGCCCAGCGGCTCAAGTTGGCCGGCTATATGTCGGCCGCCAAACGCTCGCGAACGCTCTTCATTCTCGACGAGCCGACTACCGGCTTGCACTTCGCCGACGTCACTCAGTTGCTCGATTGTTTCGAGGCCCTGTTGGCGGTCGGGCATTCGCTGATCGTTGTCGAACACAACGTGCAAATGATGAAGGCGGCCGATTACATCATCGACCTGGGACCAGGCGCGGCGGATGAAGGCGGCCAGATCGTCGCCCAGGGAACGCCCGAGTTCGTCGCTCGAAACACCGACTCGGCCACCGGGCGATACCTGGCCGAAGCCTTCGCCCGCGAGATGCAAGAACAATCGGCGTGAGGGGAAGGGGACGAGGGACGAGGGGCAAGGGACGCGAGACAACTGATGCATGGCGATTGGATTGCGGCGAGCATCGCTCGCAAGCTCTCGCCTCTCCGCGCCGCTGGAGGGGTGCCGGGGGTGAGGGGGCAAAGGCTGGAGGGCTTCACAATGACCTTGATTCGATTTTGCACGCCGATTGCGATCTTGATCGTGATGGTTCAACTTGCGAACTCGTGCGCCGGCGCGGATTCGACTGGGCCGGTCAAAGCGACGTCGCCCGATCCGTTCCTCAAAACATCCGGGACGGAGATCCGCAACGCTCGCGGCCGGGGCGAGGTCGTCCAATTGCGCGGAGTGAATCTCGGCGGCTGGCTGTTGCTCGAGGAGTGGATGTGCCCGATGGATTCCTCCGGGCTGAAGGACGATCTCTCCGCACGCAAGACCCTCGTCGACCGCTTTGGCGAAGCGACGGCCGACGATCTTTTCTCGGCGTATGAAGACGCGTGGATCAGCGACCAAGACCTCGACAACATCGCCGGCCTGGGGATGAACGTCGTTCGCGTGCCGTTCTGGTATCCGAATCTGCAGAAGGAGGACGGCGCTTGGCGAAAGAATGCCTTCGATCGGCTCGATTGGCTCGTGAGCAAGGCGTGGGACCGCGGGATTTACACGATCCTCGATCTGCACGGCGCGCCCGGCGGCCAGAGCAAGGAGCAGACGACCGGCGCGATTCGCCCGCAGCCGGAATTGTGGTCGAGCGAAGCCAATCGCCGCCGCACGATCGATATCTGGCAGCATATTGCCATTCACTTCAAGGGGAATCCGGCCGTGGCGGGCTATGACCTCTTGAACGAGCCGACTGGCGCGCCCGATCGCGCGAGCCTGTGGGAGTTTTATCACACCTGTTCGCAAGCGATTCGAACGATCGATCTCGAGCACATCATTTTCGTCGAGGGTTGCTGGGCCGGGCACGTTGGACCGCAGTATCTGAACTGGAGCTGGGACGTGCTCCCGCCGCCGGCCAGATCGGGCTGGAAGAACGTCGTCTACGAAATGCACGCCTACGAGTTCGCCTGGGACGACACCGACAAGCAGATGAAGAACATCGAAAACCAGCTCGCCGATTGGCAAAAGCATAGGAGCTGGGGCATCCCGGCCTATCAGGGAGAATTCAACGCGATGGGTCCGAAACCCGATCCGGCTAACGTCTGGAAATACGCGGTCGAGAAATTCGCTGCCAACGGTATGAGCTGGTCGGTCTGGTCGTACAAAGCGGCCCACGGCTCGGGCGGCGATAGCTGGGGCGTATACAACCCGCGCGACCCGAAGCCGCCGAAGCCCAACTTGCAGACCGATTCGGCAGACGAGATTCGCCGCAAATGGTCGCAGTGGACCACGGCCAAATCGTTCGCGATCAACCCGATGCTCCGGCGAGCGCTGGCGATGCCGGTGCCCGTGGACGACAGGTACGCACTCAGCTCGTCCGATGAGCCGTTGAACGTGCCCGCGCCGGGGGTGCTGGCGAACGACAAAGACCTGAACCTCGGCGAGCCAGGGATCGCTCTCAAAACCCACCTCGTCGCCGGCCCGACGCACGGCAAGCTGAAGCTGAACGAAGACGGGTCATTCACCTACACGCCGACCAAAGATTACTCTGGCCCGGACACTTTCCGGTATCGCATCTTCGACGGCCACTTGGATTCGGCAATCGTCGGGAAGGTGACAGTCGACGTGCAAGTGAAGAAGCAATAGGTGCGAAAACCTCGGTCGCAAACTGATTGACCGACTACCACGTAGGATTTGCAACAGCTGTCGGGTATGATGAGGCGATGGACCCCGCCTCTTGCGTTGACTTGGCGCTCGCAAACCTCGCCGAAATGTTGTACATATCCGCCCATGACGGATTCTGGATTGAGGGTAAGGAACCCTGGGAGCAAGAAGACTTTGGCTTTGAGCGAGCGTGGAAGCTTCTCATCATTCGTGGCAATTCAGAAGAAATCAGGAAGAGAATGGACGCGGCCCAGACGGCTGAATGGAAGCGCTGGCTCAGGGAGGCGTATCGGCAATGCCTTGAGCGAGAAGCTGGCTCAAGCGACTGATTTCGAACTGACCTACTAGCCATTCGTCCGAGAATTGGACAGTCGGCACTCGGCGCGTTATGCTCTGCGAGACAGCCCCGCGCTCCTGCACTGGAGCCACTTTGCGCCCGCCGCCGATTCCTTCCAGCCGCGATGAGATGATGCGATGAGAAACCGCCAATTGAACGTTGGTGTCCTGTTTTCCATTCTCCCCGTTGTCGCAACGATCGTGATCGGTGAATTCGCTTGGATCGAATCCACGCTCGGGGCCGGTCAATACTGGAAGGTCGATTATCCCGCTTCCAGCATAGCGGGCGAATTGCAGGTGGCGGTTACTTATACGATCTGGATTCCCGACGGCGTGCCGAGTCTTCGCGGGATCATTGTTCATCAGCACGGCGCGGGAACCACGGCCTCCAAGGAAGGCTCCACTGCCGCCTATGACTTGCATTGGCAAGCCTTGGCCAGGAAATGGGATTGCGCGCTGCTCGGCCCTTCTTATCATGTGCAGAACGAGAAAATCGACATCTCGCCGGGCGCTTCGGAACTCTGGTTTGACCCACGCCGAGGCTCGGAAAAGACTTTTCTCAAGGCACTCGGCGACCTCGCTGCAAAATCCGGTCATCCCGAAATCGAAACCGTTCCCTGGGCGCTTTGGGGACACTCTGGCGGCGGCGTCTGGTCTGATGTGATGGCCAGTCTCCATCCTGATCGCGTCGCCGTGGTCTTTATGCGTTCCGGATCGGCGCTCATGTTCCTCAGCCATCCTGAATTCACTCGGCCTAATTTCCCCGACGCGCTCTACGCCATCCCCCTGATGTGCAATACGGGCGTGAAGGAAAAACCGGCGATCAAGGTGAAGCCAGAGGAGGACAAACGAACCGTCGAGGAAAAGATGAAGGGCCCGTGGCTCGGCAATCTGGCCACGTTCCATCAATACCGCGCCAAGGGCGCTTTCATCGCCTTCTCGCCCGACCCACGCACCGGGCACGAGTGCGGCGACTCGCGCTACCTTGCGATCCCCTTTATCGACGCCTGCCTTGCCATGCGCTTGCCGGACAAGGGCAGCAAGGATCAAACGCTCAAGCCGGTGGACACGAGCAAGGCTTGGCTCGCGCCGCTGCTCGGCAACGAAGCCCAGCCGGCGGCGGATTACAAGGGGAACCGGAACGAAGCCGTCTGGCTCCCCAACGAAGCCGTCGCCAAGGCGTGGATGGAATACGTGAAGACCGGCGCCGTCGGCGACACGACGCCGCCCCCCGCGCCGTTCGACGTGCACGTTTCTGCCAAGGGCGATCAGGGCATGGAAATCGCTTGGAATGCCGAGGCCGATTTTGAAAGCGGCATCCGACAATTCATCATCCTGCGCGACGGCCAGGAACTGGCGAGCGTGCCCCAAAAGCCGGTAGGTAAATTCGGCCGCCCGTTGTTTCAGTCGATGACGTACCACGACACGCCCGATCAGCCGCTGCCGGAGATGCGTTATTTAGATGCGTCGGCCAAGGCGGGCGAGAAACATTCGTATGCCGTCATCACGGTGAATGGCGTCGGGTTAAAGTCGGAACCGACGGCTGAATTGCCGAAGGCCCAATAGGTGTCGCGAGCGCAGTGGCGGGAGCGACGGCTCGCGTCTCCGCGGCAGTTGTCGAAAGGTATGATCTTGAACAATCGCTTAGTCAAAATCTGCGTCCTGCTGACGATCTATCTCGCTGCCGGTCGCGCGCTCTGCGCCGACTATCATTTTGACGGGACCATCTCGCGGGAGGTGCTGGAGAACTACCTATCTCGCTCGATCACGATGGAGGGGCTCCTCAACGGCCGGGGAGATCTCGACGACAACATTCGAATGCTTAAGCACATCGGCGCCAAATTCGTCGGGCGAAGTTTGTGCCTGTGGGGCCACGAAGCCGATTTTCTGAGTAACCTCGAACGGGCGCGGCAGGCGATTCCAAAAGTTCGCCAGTCCGATCCCGACATGATTCTGCAGGCCTGCGTATTCGAAATCGTGACGACTCAAGTCGAGCAGGTTCCGGTGCCCGAGTGGGCCTTTGTGGCGCTTGGCCAGCCCGTGGAGAAACGCAATTTCCGATATGCCGACATGATCTATCCACCGGGCCAGGGGCGAAATTGGGGGCGAAACGGGTCGGTCCCGGATGTCAGCCGGCCGGAGACGAAGCTTTGGTTTTACTATCAAGCGGCGTCGTATATCGATCTCGGCATCGAGGCGATTCATTTCGGCCAGGTCGAACTCATGGCTCGCAACGATCGCGATCGAGAAAACTGGTCGCAATTGCTCGCGCTGGTTCGAACGTATGCCGCCAAGCACGCGCGGCGGCACATGGTGCTATGCGACGGCCACGTGCCCAGCGGCGGCCTCGCGCGCGATGGAAAACTACTTTTGGATTTCCATTCTTTTCCGTTGCGAATCATGGAAGTCTCGGATAAGCCGGAGGAGGCGGTTTTGAAAGTCGGCTTCTCCGACGGGATTTACGGTCGGAGTAAAGGCGGCGTCACGTTCAGCGGTTGGAAATGCGACCACTTGCCGTACCTAGTGGAAGTCGACAATTGGGGCGTGAGTCGGCAACCCGGCAAGCCCAAAGCCGGCGGAATCTGGATTTGGGGCTACGACGAGATCACCTGGTTCGCCGAGCAGAGTGAGATGAATCGCAACGATTGGCTTCGCTATGCCTGGGGTTGGGTGCAAAAGACGGACCCGAACGGCCATTTCGAAATGCCCGGCAGCCGCACCGTGCGCTCGCCGCTCGATGGAAAGCGATGGTATTATGCGAACAATCCCAGCGCGGCAACGCCGGAGGGATTTGGCCAGGAAGAGACGATTCGGGAAATATGGGCAGCAGGCGCGCTAAAATAGCGCTCGATAAGACCAATCACAGGATCATAGACATGAACCGACGAATAAACTGGCGTGCGTTGCTCAGTCTCGCGGCGATCTTGGTTTCAATGACTCTTGCAAACTCGCGAGCCGCGACGGCGGCAGATGCCTACACGCCTTTCGACGGCGAGAAATCCAGTTGGCACGACGGCTTCGATCGCTACGACTTCGTGATGGACGAAGAGACTCTCGGCATTACGCCATTCAAAGCGCCCGCCGGCGAAATGTTCGGCGTCAAGGACCCCGCCAAAGGACAGCGGCGATGCCTCGTGATCGTTCCCAAGCAAGCTGCCCCCGGCAATCCCTGGTCGTGGCGCGGTTGCTACTGGGACCACCAACCGCAAACCGAAGTCGAGCTGCTTAAGCGCGGCTTTCACATTGCCTACATCTCCGCCAATGCCACGTTAAAGCCCGGCAAGGAATGGGACGCTTGGTATGCATTCCTCACCGAAAAGCATGGCCTATCCAAAAAGCCCGCGTTCATTGGCATGAGCCGCGGCGGAGAGTATGCCTATACTTGGGCCACAGCTCACCCGGAATCGGTCTCCTGCATTTACGCGGACAATCCCGGCTGCAATCGGGACGTGTTCATGAAGCTCAGCGAACTGGCCCGCTACGATGTTCCGCTGCTGCACGTCTGCGGCAGCATCGATCCGCTGTTGGGAAAGAACACGACGGCGATCGAAGGCATCTACCAACAATTCGGCGGCCGCATCTCTTTGATGATCAAGGAAGGCGCCGGCCATCATCCGCATAGCCTGCGCGATCCCAAACCGATCGCCGACTTCATCGAGCAAAGCGTCAAGCCGCCGGCCGCTGCCGCGCCCACTTACCTTGCCGGACGGACAACCAAGAACTCTTTCTATAGCATTGAGAACTCGTACCGAGAATACCCGAACGAAGGAACGTTCATTACCTGCCGCGGGCCATTGTTCACCGAATGCTACAACCGATATTCATTCGAACTGGCCGGCGTCGAAGGAGCGATCACCGTCATCGAGCCGAAAAACCCGGCCGCGGGAACGCCCTGGGTCTTCCGGGCGGATTATGTCAATCGAGATGCGCTGGTCGATCTGGCTCTGCTGTCGAAGGGTTTTCATATCGTCACCGGTCCGGTCCCATACAACGCCGATGGTCCTCATCTAGCGCACTGGAATTCCGTTTACAAGCATCTGACCGATCACGGATTCTCCAAGAAACCGGTCATGGAAGGCGCCGGACGGGCGGCCGGAGACGCTTACGCCTGGGCGATTCAAAATCCGGACAAAGTTTCCTGCATTTACGCGGAGAATCCGGTGCTCAAAAGCGCGATGTCGCAAACGCCGCTGCTCGACGATTTGTCGCCGCTCGACAAGGCCGGCGTGCCGCTGTTCCACGTCTGCGGTAGCCTCGATCCATCGCTTGATGACAACACGCGCGTTCTTGAAAAACGATACAAAGCACTGGGAGGCCAGATCACCATCATCGTCAAGGAGGGCGAAGGGCACTTTCCAACGGTGCCCAGGGATCTGAAGCCCGTTGTGGATTTCGTCATGCAAAACACGAATTCGCCGGTGGCGGTTTCCACCGTAGCGCCGGCCGTCGTCGCATCGCCGATCACAGCGCCTTCGTCGATGCCCTATCCGCGCTCGACGATCCCCGCCGCCGGCAAGAAAATCCGCTTCAAGAAGACGACGATCGACACGAAGTTTCGCGCGGAGGGAGTGGCGGTCGGGGATTTCAATCACGACGGCAAGCTCGATATCGCCGTTGGAAGGGTCTATTACACCGCGCCGGATTGGAAGATGCACCTGATCGCCGGAAAGGAGCCCGATTACGATCCGCACGGCTACAGCGACGCCTTCATGTGCTATGCCGATGATTTGAATCACGATGGCTGGACCGATTTGATCGTAATCGGCTTTCCGGGGAAGGAGACCGTTTGGTATGAGAACCCGCAGGACAAGCCGGGACCGTGGAAGCGACACCTGATCACTCCGGTGAGCAACAACGAAAGTCCCGCCTACTTCGACATCGATGGCAGCGGCCAGCGAGCGCTCGTGATGGGAATCGCCCCCGACTCGGCGCATAGCGACGGTCCAGATCGGCAGATGGCCATCTTGCGGCCGGACAAGGACGATCCCGACAAGCCGTGGGTCGTCCAAGCGATTTCGACGAAGGCCGCGCCGGGCACGACGAAGTTTTCGCATGGCCTGGGGGTCGGCTCGATCCGCGGAAACGGCCGCAACGACGTGCTCTGCAAGGAGGGCTGGTGGGAGTCGCCGGCCGACAAGGATCAACAGACGCCGTGGACGTTTCATCCGGTGAACTTCGGTCCCAATTGCTCGCACATGCTGGTGTTCGATTTCAACGGCGATGGCCGCAACGACGTGCTCACCGCCAGCGCCCACGATTTCGGAATTTGGTGGCACGAGCAAACCGCCGACGGCTGGAAAACGCACGAAATCGACAAATCGTATTCCGAGACGCACAGCGTCGTGCTGGCCGACATCGCGGGCGACGGCCTGCCGGGCTTCGTCACCGGCAAGCGGTGGTGGGCGCACGGCCCGACCGGCGATCCGGGCGCCGGCGATCCGGCCGTCTTGAATTGGTACGAGCTGGTGCGCAACGACGGCCAGGCCCAATTCATTCGCCACGAGATCGACGACCATAGCGGCGTCGGCACGCAATTCGAAGTGGCCGACGTGAACGGCGACGGCCTGTTAGACATCGTGATCGGCAACAAGCACGGCGTGTTCTTGTTCGAGCAGGTTCGCGAATAGCGCGGGAACGCCGCCAGGACTGTGTAGCGGAATTCACCAGAATTCCTTCGCTTTCGCGCGACTTACCTTTTGGAGTTGATTCGAGCGGCGAATCTGCAACCCGACGCGAGCCATGTGGGTATAATGCGCGGGACTTGCGCGCGTTTGCACCTTGAGTAATCCATGGCTTCTCCCTCCCAAACTCCTTGCCGATGGCTGTCCCTTCTGATCGCGGCATTGCTGACCGCTCCAGCGTTGGTCGCGTCCGCCGCCGATGACCCGAAGAAGGATGCGCCGCTGCCGGACGTTCGCGCCGAGCGCGACATCTCGTATTACACAGGGCCTGGGGCCGACAAGGTCAAGCACAAATTGGATCTGTATCTCCCCAAGGGCAAGTCGGATTTCCCGATCGTGATGTTCGTCCACGGTGGGGCGTGGGTCTTCGGCGACAAAGACTTTTGGGGCGTGCATGAGGCGATCGGGCGGATGTTCGCTCGGCATGGCATTGGAGCGGCGGTGATCAGCTACCGTCTTTCGCCCGCGGTGCAGCATCCGGAGCACGTCAAAGACGTGGCTCGGGCTTTCGCCTGGCTGCACGAGAACGTCAAGAACTACGGCGGCCGACCAGATGAACTGTTCGTCTGCGGCCACTCGGCGGGCGGACATCTTGTGTCGCTATTGGCCACCGACGACACCTATTTGAAGGCCGAAGGGCTTTCGCTGGCCGACATCAAAGGGGTCATGCCGATCAGCGGCGTTTATCTGATTCCGGACAAATGGTTCACGGACGTCTTTGGCAAAGACCCCGAAACTCGGAAGAAGGCCAGCCCGATCAACGACGTCCATGCCGGCTGCCCGCCGTTCTGCGTCGTCTACGGCGACGACGATTTTCCGACTTGCGGCGCGACGTCCGAGAGGTTCTGCGAAGCGCTCAAGGCCGAAAAGGTCGCGGCCGAATCGCTCGAGATCAAGAAACGCAACCACATCGACATCATCACCGGTTGCGGCAAGGATGACGACCCGTGCGCGAAAGCGCTGGTCGACTTCGTGATGAAGCACGTCGCGAGCGAGAAGTGATGCACGCGCGTGCCGACTGCCTACTTCTTCCCGCACGCGGAGCTAACTGGACATCCGGTCGCGCAGGTCGTGCAACCGCCGCCGGGACCCTCTGCCGTTCCGCAGCCCGGCCCGCACCCTTCAGCGACCGTGTCGGCGAATTTGCGGAACTGTGCCGCCGCGTCGTAGACCTCGGCCAATTCCGCCGTCACCGTTTCCAATTCTCGCGGTGCCTCGCCTAGAAAATAGAAGTACAGCGACCGCCCGTCGAACAGGTGCTCGACGTCGACCAACACCGCCGACAATCCCATCTCGCGAATCTTGTCCTCACAGGCCGCGAACGCCGCCTGACGATTCTTTTCGAGCCGGGCTTCGAGCAACTGGTCCTCGATCGTCATGCGGCGGAGGATCGAGCCGTCAGATTGGCCGTGGACCGGCGCATCGTCGGCCGGACTGAGCACTTCGCCGATCTCAAGCCCCCGGCTGGTGCGTACGACGACCCGCGCCCCGCGCGGATAGCGCACGGCTTCGACGGCCGTAAACCGCCCGACGTGCCCTACCGCACCCACTCGGATTAAATGATGTCGCCACATAATAGGCTGATTGTCGTTCGATTTGGCCGCCGTGCCAAGCGCAAACCTCTCGGTCCGCCCTATTAATTTCGACTGCCCCAATTGTTACCACGAAGGACATGAAGGACACAGAGCTGAATTGGGTTGAAAATGATTCTTCGTGTTCTTCGTGCCCTTTGTGGTTTCAAATGTCGGATTCGTTGATCGCTCTTACAGATTTCGGCTTGCCGCGGCGGCCATCTGCAAGATACTTTATTTCCATGCTCGAACAGCGATTAGATGAAATATCCACCGCTTCCACTCGAACCGTTTGGCACGAGTTGGCCGATCGGGTTCTGGCTGGCAATCGGCTGACATTCGACGAGGCG
>DASZFO010000176.1 GCA_035939775.1 Pirellulales bacterium
GGTGACGTTAAGCGAGATCGGGTTAACCGGTTCGAGCGCGGTGAACTGGAACGGCGCGATCTGGAGGGGGGGCACCGTGATCGCTTGGGCCGCGCTGCCAATTAATCCGATCACATAGGCGGTCGAACCGCCGTTGAGAAAGAACTGATTGACCGCGTAGGCCAAGTTGGAATCGAATACGCCGCTGGTGAACAGCCCGCCGAACAGGGCTTCGAATTCGGTGAAGCTGAACAACTCGATCGCCTCTCCCGGATTCGTGGTCTTGTAGGGATGGGAGTAGCCGATGAAGACGGTGATCGAAGTGGGCGCCGCCACCACGGTGTGGGCGCTGCTGGGCAGTTCCTGGATGTAGATGCCGGGATAGGTCGGGGTGATTGCCATGTTCCCTCCGTTGGAAACTTCGGCGACGGCCGGGCCGAGTTAGTCTGCGTAGACTGTGGCGCTCGCGTTGGATGCGGATTGCGCGGCAGCGCCGCCGGTGAGTTTCACCGCGCCGGCGGCGGGTAATGCCGTGATCGTGCTTCCCACGGCCGGAACGGTCACCGAAATCTCATACCCGGCCAGATTGGACAGGTCGGAAAGCTTCTTGTTGGTGGCGTTCAACGTCCAGACCGCCTTCAGAGAAAAAGTCTTGGCGCCTGTGTCGACGCTCGAGATTGTTACCGTTGTATTCTTGCCATCGGCCCCGGGTTTCTTCGCCACCAAGTGAAAATTGGCCGCGACCGCGGCCGTCGCAGCCGTGGCTGGCGCGGTGACGCTGAACGTCAGGGGCGGGTTGTTGCTCGGCTGGGCTGGCGTGTCGCCAGCGAGGACAAGGACCAGTCCCGGCCGTGTCCCAGCCTTCGTGACCTTTCCATCTTGATCCGCGATGCCGAGGACGTTGCTGATGAAATTCGGGTCAGTCGACTTGGTCGAATCGTAGCTCAAACCCGTGTAGGTGTCGGTCTCCACCACGTCCACATCGAACGTGCCCTTGCCCGGGTCGGGCGGATTGGCCGAATCCGGCACGATGTTCTTGAAGTTCACCTCGATGTTGTTGCCCGCCGGACCGGCATCCGCCGCGGTGATCGTCATGGCGGCCACCGGCGGGGGGCTGGCCGCCGGCGTGAGCTCGCCGGTCTTGACGAGATAAGCCAGCCAGGGGTCGACGTCGGCGCTGAATTTGCTGTAGAGCGGCCATCGATCCGCGTGCAACTTGCCATTCGAATCGAAATAGAGCGCGGTCAGCGGGATCGATACCTGCTGTCCGGTCGAAGTGAGGAGCGATACCGGCTCCCGCCCAATCACCGCAGCTTCCGACATGCCGTTCCTCCCTTCCTGGGTACCCGCGATTCCTGTCAGTCCGCGCGCCTCTTTCGCCGCTTGGCCCGCGCCGGCCTGCCGGCGCCGACCAGCCTTTGCGCCTGCTCCCGCCTGGCGCGGTTGAGGCTGAAGATCGCAGCCGTGCCCGGCCTGATCGTGCGATCGAGCAGGCCGGCGGAAACGAGCCACGCCAGCGCCTCGCTCGCGTCGCTGACCCGCCGCTCGATGCCTTGATCCAGCAGGCGGAAACGCACGATCCCCTCGAGGTCATCGACGGCATCGGCGTTGCGCAGAAAATAAGTCAGTATTTCCTTGGCAACCTCCCGGCGGGCCCGCTCAATTCTTCTCAAGGCTGTGGCCTCCGCCGTTTGTTCAGCAAGCCGCGTGCCAGCGCCCGGCCGGACAAAATCGCGTGCATTTTCAAATAAACCGCTGGGACGCGACCGGCTGGGCGGATCCGGCGGCGGGTCGCAAACGACCCGCCGCTTGACGCTCGCGCCGCGCCGTCGAGCTAAAGCGGGATGACTTTTCTTCGAATCGTCATCCCGCTTTAGCTTATTGTTTGAGCATGATCTTTTTCCGAAAACCGGTTCCCACTTTTCGGGATCATGCGCTAGAAACCAACAAACGGAGGAAACAATGGACATCGATCGTCGTCGCATGGTTTTGCCGGCGCTTGC
>DASZFO010000177.1 GCA_035939775.1 Pirellulales bacterium
CATACTTGCACCGCGTCCTGGTGATAATCAAGCCCGACGAAAACCGGTATACTCGACATACTCGTTGCTCCACAAAAAGGGTTTTGGGTTAACCACACTCGTAGTAAACCCTAGGAGCAACGAGCTTTCATCCTCATCTACAGTTGTTCAACGACGCGTGGTGGCAAGACCTCGCTGGCGGACGATCGCCGCCGCTTCCGAATCCCGAATCCCGAACCCCCCTATGCTCGAACGCCGCATTCCGGGGCGACGGTCACTGACTTGCCGGTCGCGGAATTTGGGATCAAGCAGAGGAACTTGAGCGGCGCTGAGCCGGTGTTGCGGAATTGATGGACTTCGTTCGGTTTGACGAACACCACGTCGCCAGCGTGGAGCGGATGTTCGCGGCCGTCTTCCAACACGACGCCGGCCCCTTCCAGCACGAATACTTCGTGCTCGTAGTCGTGGAAATGTTGCGGCGTGTGGCCGCCGGGCGCGACCTCGAATTGCCGCATCGCGAAATTCGGCGCGCCGTCGTGCTCGTCCACCAACCAACGGACCTGGCATCCGCTGGAACCCTCCATTTGCACCGGCACGGCGGGAGTCTGCTCGAAATGACTGACTTTCATGATTCACTCTTGAATACGGGACTGGCTGACGTCGAAGGTATTCGGATCGTGGCGGACGCTGGGAGCCTCCGTGCCGACGCTGGCTGCGTCGGCCACGTCGCGCCGCGCCACTTCGCGCCGGCCGCGGAGGTGGTCAAGATAGATCGCGGGGAGCGTGAAGACCGCCAGCCCTGCCAGTTCGACCATCAGTATTGCCGTGCCATGTCGGCCGAGCAAGTCCATCAGGCCGTGCCCTGGCGCTCCCGCTTCCGGCAGCCCCTCGGGCCGTATCGACTTGAGCATCATCACACCAAACGCACAAGCCGTGATCGTGAAGGCGATGCCGAATACCATCGCCAGCAAGTAGAACGGATTGAACGGCTTCTTGGGCTTCGGCATGGCAGGATCGGACAATTTTTGACTCCTCACTGGACGGCTGGCTGCGGCCACCTTCCATTCTAAACTTCCGCTCGATGCTCGAAAATGCTCTCATGCAGTTGCGGCCTTGGAATATACACTCGTCAATAACCTATTATCTGTGTCCATCCGCGAAATCAGTGGCTCCTCTCCTGCCGTATCTCCGTCACCGATGTCCACCATTGCCGATTTACGTCCTGTAATCGTTCCGCCGCTGCGGATCGGGCCGCTGGTGGTCGATCCGCCGGTGCTCCAAGCGCCGATGGCGGGGTTCACCAACTACGCCTACCGGCAGGTCGTGCGCGAGTACGGCGGTGCGGGGTTGCAGGCCACCGAGATGATCTGCGCCAAGGGGTTCCTGTGGCGGGATCGAGCGGAGCAGGATTTGCCCGATCGGCTGTGGGGCATCGAAGACGAGCCGCGGCCTCTGGCCGTGCAGATTTGGGACAACGACCCGGAGACGCTTGCCTCAGTCGGGGCAAAGCTGGCCCATGAGCTACACGTGAGCGTCGTCGATATCAACTTCGGCTGTCCGGTGAAGGACGTTTCCGAGCGGGCACACAGCGGATCGTATCTGTTGCGCGACCCTGACCGCATCGGCGCGATCGTAGAGCGCGTCGCGGCGGCGTGCGCGCCGGTGCCGGTGACCGCCAAGATTAGGCTTGGCTGCACGCGGAATTCCATCCGCGCGATCGAGGTCGCGAGAGTCGTTGAGTCGGCCGGCGCCGCGGCGATCACTGTCCACGGCCGCACCGCCCAAGATTTTTTTCGCGGCTCGGCGGATTGGGAACGCATTGCCGAGATCAAGCCACATCTGCACCGCATCCCGCTGATTGGCAATGGCGATCTGAATTCTCCCGAGGCGGTTGTCGAAGCCTTCCGCCGCTACGGAGTCGACGGAGTGATGATCGCTCGGGCCGCGCTGGGCAAGCCGTGGCTTTTTCGGCAAGCAGCGGCGGCGCTGCGCGGCGAACCGATCCCGCCAGATCCGAGTCTGGCCGAAGAGCGCGAACTATTGCTCCATCACTTCGATCTCGTCTGCCGCCGGTTCGGTCCTGAGCGAGGGACCTTCCTGATGCGCAAGTTTGCCTGCTGCTACGCGGCGGGGCGGCCCGGCGTGCGTGGTTTTCGCGCCGCGGTGGCTCGGGTCAGCCAACCGCAGGAGTTCTTCGAGGCGGTCGACGAGCATTTTCCCGAATAGCTGGGCGAATTGTTCCGCGGTTTGTCACACGCCGCTCAATTTGCCGAATCGTTTCGTTGTAACTCTATCCTGGAATTCATCTTATGGATTGACGACGGAGAGCAATGCTTTGGCGACAGCATCTTTTTCAAACATTGTGTTGTATAAATTGTCTAAACGGGTATTATTAGGGCAGTGAGTGTCATCGGAGGTTGTTGCAATGCAAGCCGTAGTCGAAAGTTCGGACACAGCTTTGATCGATTTGCTGCGCCGCGGTGGCGCGCTTGGCGTGTCGGAGATGGCGTCCGCGATGCAGGTTACGGCTACCGCCGTGCGGCAGCGATTGGGCCGGCTAATGGCGGATGGTTTGATCCAGCGCGATCTGGCCAAAGCGCCGCGCGGTCGGCCGAGCCACCGCTACTCGCTCACGGAAAAGGGAATGCGCAAAACCGGCTCGAATTTTGCCGACCTGGCGATCGCCCTCTGGAACGAAGTCCGGCAGATCAAAGATCCGGCTGTTCGCAGCGGGCTGATCCAAAGATTGGCAAAAACAATGGCCGGCATGTACGGCGGTCAGATCAACGGCCAAACGACCGACGAGCGGATGGAAGCCGTTAGTCGCTTGATGGGTGAAAAGAACATCCCGTTTACGGTCGACCACTCGGGCCAACTCCCCGTGCTGACCGCCTTGGCCTGCCCTTATCCCGAATTGGCCGAGCAGGATCGGGGTATCTGCGCGGTGGAGAAGATTCTGTTTTCGGAATTGTTGGGAGAGAAGGTGCGGCTGACGGAATGTCGGCTCGACGGAGCAAGCTCTTGTTGCCGGTTTGAAACCAATTCAATGCCGGGTATAGTGAGCGATTCGGTTGTTGTGAACTGAGTGCAGCTACCCGACAGGTGAGAGATATGACACAGCCTTGGATCGAAGGACGTTTTGAAGAGAACGTCATAACGACGACCCTCGAGCAGGCGATCAATTGGGCTCGCCAATCGAGCATCTGGCCGATGACTTTCGGCTTGGCCTGCTGCGCGATCGAGATGATGGCGGCCGGCGCCAGCCGATTCGATTTGGACCGCTTTGGCGCCGGCGCGTTTCGCGCGACGCCGCGGCAGGCGGACCTGATGATCGTGGCCGGCACGGTGACGTACAAAATGGCGAGCCGAGTGCGGCGGCTTTATAACCTGATGCCCGATCCGAAATTCGTGATCGCGATGGGGGCCTGCACGACCGGTGGCGGCCCATATTTCAAATGGGGCTATCACGTCGTGAAGGGCGTTGATCTCGTGGTGCCGGTGGATGTATATGTGCCTGGCTGCCCGCCGCGACCGGAGTCGCTGCTCGAAGGATTGATGCGGATTCAAGACAAGATCATGGGGCATAAGATGAATCGTCAGCTCGGCAGCGAACTGAAGATGGACGATGAACTCCCCGTCCCTCATCATTCCGGCTACGTCGATGCCCCGGAAGATCTGGCGCCGGTGTACGATCACCAGAAGATCACCGGCTAGGCGCAAATGACGAATGTCGAATGACTAATGTCTAAAGAATGACGAAATCGAAATGACTGAAGCGCTTAAGATCACTGATTTACACGTCGCCGTTGACGACAAGCCGATCCTCAAGGGGGTCAATCTTGAAATCAAGCGGGGCGAAGTCCATGCCTTGATGGGTCCAAACGGCTCGGGCAAGAGCACGCTCGGCTTGGCGATCATGGGGCATCCCGGCTACGAGGTGACGAGCGGCTCGATCGAGTTGATTCGCGAGGACGGCTCGCGGCTGGATGTGCTGGAAATGGAGCCGAACCAACGGGCTCGAGCCGGAATCTTCATGGCTTTTCAGCGGCCGATGGCGATTCCCGGCGTGCGAATGTCCGACTTTCTCCGCCATGCCGCGACGAACGTCCGCCGCCCCGACCGCAAGGAAGGGGAAGAGTTGATCCCGATGAAGGAGTTTCGTAAGGAACTCAAGGCAAAAATGCAGCAGTTGAAAATGGACCCCGATTTCGCCAGGCGGTATGTGAACGAGGGCTTTTCTGGCGGCGAAATGAAGCGGGCCGAAATTCTGCAGCTCGCCGTGCTTCAGCCCAAATTCGCCATCCTCGACGAAACCGACAGCGGCCTCGATGCCGACGCCGTGCGGCTGGCCAGCCAGAGCATCGCCGAAATTGGCGGGGCGGATATGGGAATCCTGATCATCACGCACCACGAACAACTGCTCGAACACAACGCGCCCGACGCGACCCACGTCATGCTGGGCGGCCGGATCGTCGAAACGGGCGGCCCGGAATTGGCCGCCGAATTGCACAAACTAGGTTACGAACGGATTCGCGCCGCCTATCCCGAAGCCGCCGATGACGAACGCGCGATGTCGGCCGACGAGGCGCTCGCGCAGAAAGTTTGATATAGAGGAATCAACATGGCTACTGATATTGCCGAACCCGCCGTACACGATGAAATCGGCGAGATCAATAAATACGATTTTCGCACCGAATCGAACTACGTCTTCAAGGCCCGCAAGGGGCTCGATGAGGAGATCGTCCGCCAGATCTCCGACATCAAGAACGAGCCGGCCTGGATGCGCGA
>DASZFO010000178.1 GCA_035939775.1 Pirellulales bacterium
GCCGTCATATATGACGGCTCGAACGTGGCGACGATTGCTTGGCAAGCGTCCGGAACCGCTAGAGTGACCAGCCCCGCACCGCTTCGCAATGCGGCCATGCCGCTCAATGAAATCGAGCCCGGCATGCCGCGCGATCCACCAATCAACAGGACGCGCCCGTAATCACCCTTGTGACTGTCCGCGCGGCGCGATTTTAAGCGAGGAAGGAGTGGGTTCATATCGGTTTGGTCCGGCAACTGGAAACTCTCTTGGCGATCATCGCTGCTAGGTAGCCTCCCTTGAATCCCGCATCAATGTTCACGACAGCGACATTCGCCGCACAGCTATTCAGCATCCCCAACAGCGCGGCAAATCCGCCGAGGCTGGCGCCGTAGCCGACGCTCGTGGGGACTGCAATCACCGGGCACGCGACGTAGCCCCCTACCATGCTCGGCAGCGCTCCTTCCATACCCGCGACGACGACCGCTGCGTCGGCCTGTTGAATCTCGTCCAAGTGCGCCAGCAACCGATGCGGCCCCGCCACGCCGACGTCAACGATCACCTGCACCGCCGCTCCCATCCAACGAGCCGTCTCGGCCGCCTCTTCCGCGACCGCGAGATCAGTCGTCCCCGCGGTGATGACGACGACTCGGCCGCAGTTATTTTCCTCAGCCGGATTCTTCTTGGTCGCCGCGACGGCGAATGTCCCGGCGACGGCATTGTAGTGCGCTGTGGGAAATCGGTCGCTCAATTGGCTCGCCTGTTCCACGCCGATCCGAGTCGCCAGCGCGCCGAAACCATCGGCGAGAAGCCGACCGAAAACCCGTTCGATCGTCTCGACGCTCTTCCCCTGTCCAAAAACCACTTCGGGAAAACCACACCGCCGGCTACGATCGAGATCGAGCTGCACGTCGCCGAGATCCGCCGTCTTCGGCCGGGCTAACTCGTGCAGAAAATGATCCAGCGAAATCTGGCCGGCGGCCAATTGTTCCGCCAATCTGGCGATCAGGCTAGTGTCCATCCTATTATCCTAGCCGCCGACCATCGTCCCCGCGACCCGCCCCTGATTCTGACGTTACACCGCGGAACTATCTTGCCAGTCGCGGCTGTAACTGGTAGCAAATGACTGCTAAGCACTCTGTTTGCCGACGCCGCCTTCGATTAGGCCCTTTGGACCGTTCGCCATGAATCCATTCCACGTTCGACGGGACAAGCTCCGCAAGCTGATGCAAAAGGCCGGGGTGGAATCCCTGCTGGTGACGAGCTTTGTCAACGTCACGTATCTGACCGGCTTCACCGGCGACGACAGCTATCTCTCGCTCATGCCATCGGGCGAGGCTCTCCTCAGCGACCAACGTTACACGACGCAACTTGGAGAAGAATGCCCTGGCCTGGATTTGCTGATCCGTTCTCCGAAAACCAACATGTTGGAACTGGTCGTGCGGGCCATCAAGGCCTCCAAGGTCGCTCGACTCGGTATCGAGGCCGATTCGATCACCGTTGGCTTGCGCGATCGAATCGCCGACAAGCTCCCGAAACTGAGCATGATCCCGATCTCTGGATTGGTCGAGAGCCTGAGGATCGTCAAGGACAAGGAGGAAATCGCCGCGATCCAGCGAGCCGTCAGCCAAGCCGAACGCGCGTTTGCCGTATTGCGGGCCTCTGTCCGACCGGATCAAACCGAGAAAGAATTGGCGGACGATCTCGATCATCAAATGCGGCAGTTCGGGGCGAAAAGGGCCAGTTTCACGCCGATTGTCGCCGTCGGTCCGCGGGCCGCCCTGCCCCACGCGCGCGCAACCGGGAAGCGAATCGGCGAAGCGGATTTCGTTCTGATCGATTGGGGCGCCGACGAAGGCCTTTACAAGAGCGACTTGACGCGAGTCTTAGTGACCGGTAGAATCTCGCCCAAACTCGAACGGGTGTATGGAGTTGTGTTGAATGCGCAGCTCCAGGCGATCAAGGCGATTCGCCCTGGCGCTACGTGCCAGGAAGTGGATTCCGTTGCCCGCGGCGTCATCGAAAAGGCGGGCTTCGGTCGGCAGTTTGGGCATGGGCTGGGGCACGGCATCGGCTTGGATATTCATGAATCGCCGCGGCTCGGCCAAAAGCAGAAGCAACCGCTCAAGGCTGGCATGGTGGTCACAGTGGAACCCGGGGTTTATTTGCCCGGCTGGGGGGGCGTGCGAATCGAGGACGATGTGCTGGTGACGAAGTCCGGGCACGAAGTCCTCACCAGCGTTCCGAAAGAGTGGGCCGACGTGTGCATCGGTTAATTGATCAAACGGTGGAGGCGCGGCATGTCTAGTTCGGGCGCCGGCGGCGGCGACATCTTTGACGTCAAGAAAGTGCGCCGCCTGGTCGAGTTGATGAAGGAGCACGACCTCGCCGAAATCGACCTGCGCCAGGGAGACCAGCGAATCCGGCTCCGCCGCGGCGGCGAGCCCCAGCTTGTTGGCGGCACCGTCTATGTGCCCACCGCCACCGGTTCCTCCCCGCCGCGCGCGGCAACTTCCTCGGCACCCGCGGCAACTGATTCGGCGCTCGAGGTGATCAAGAGCCCGATGGTCGGCACTTTCTACGCGGCGGGGAATCCCGAGTCGCCCCCGTTCGTGAAGGTCGGAGACCACGTCGGCCCGGAATCCGTCGTCTGCGTTATCGAGGCGATGAAGGTCTTTAACGAGATTCAGGCCGAAATCGCCGGACAGGTAGCGGCGGTGTTGGTCGAGAACGGCCAGCCGGTCGAATTCGGCCAGCCGTTGTTCAAGATCGACACGCGGAAGTAATGTTCAAGCGCATCCTCGTAGCCAACCGCGGTGAGATTGCCTTGAGGGTGATCCGCGCGTGCCGCGAATTGGGCATCGAAACGGTCGCCATCTATAGCGAGGCCGATCGCGATGCCTACTATCTCAGCTTGGCCGATGAGGCGTATTGCGTCGGGACGGCCAAGGCGGCCGATAGTTATCTGCGAATCGACCGCGTGATCAGCGCCGCGGAAATCGGCAACGTGCAGGCGATTCATCCCGGCTACGGATTTCTCTCCGAGAACGCACACTTCAACGAGGTCTGCCGTACTTGCAATATCGACTTCATCGGCCCTTCGCCCGAGGCGATGAGCCGATTGGGCGATAAAAACGAGGCCCGGCGACTCGCGCGCGAGGCGAATGTGCCCGTCGTTCCAGGCAGCGAAGGGCTAATCCGAAACGAGGCGGAAGCGGTGCGGCTGGCGCACCAGATCGGCTTTCCCGTGCTCATCAAGGCGACCGCTGGGGGCGGCGGCCGGGGGATGCGCGTCGCCGCCAATGACCTCTCGCTCAAGAGCGCGCTGCAGCAGGCTGCCGCGGAAGCGGAAGCAGCGTTCGGCAATTCCGGAATCTATCTCGAGCGCTATATCGAGCGGCCGAGGCACGTCGAGGTGCAGTTCATCGCCGATCATCACGGCAATGTCGTTCATCTTTGGGAACGCGATTGCTCGGTGCAGCGGCGGCACCAAAAGTTGATCGAAGAAAGCCCATCGCCGGCCTTGGACAACGCAACCCGGCAAGCCATGTGCGAATCGGCCGTTCGGCTCGCGAAGACGGCCGGATACACGAACGCCGGCACGTGCGAATTCATCGTCGACCAGTCGGGCACATACTATTTCATCGAGGTAAACGCCCGCATTCAAGTGGAGCACCCGGTCACGGAGATGGTCACCGGCATCGACTTGATCAAATCGCAAATCCGCGTGGCCGCCGGGGAGGCGCTGCCGTTCAAACAGGAAGACATTCGAGTGCGCGGCGCCGCGATCGAATGCCGGATCAACGCCGAGGATCCCTCTCGGAATTTTCAGCCCTCCCCCGGAAAGATCGAGCGATTGATCGCACCGGGCGGCTTCGGCGTGCGCTTCGATTCCCATGCCTACAGCGGCTACACGGTCTCTCCTCACTACGATTCGATGATCGGCAAGCTGATCGTGCATCAGCCGACGCGGCGCGAGGCCATCGACTGCATGTTGCGGGCGCTCGGCGAGTTGCGCGTGGACGGCATCCGCACGACCGCCCCGCTGCACCGCGAGATTCTCTCCCATGCCGCCTTCCACGAATGCCGCATCGACACGACTTTCGTCGAGCGGACCTGGATGACTTAGCGTCACCCGTAGTTCAACCGCCCCGGGAGTTCCTTCGAGATCTGCACGTCGAATAGATGCGGCTCGTCACTGCGGAGTGACGCATCAACAAGCTCGCTGAGCTGGTCCGGCTCGGTGATTCGTTCGGCCCGAACGCCGAGCGATTCGGATAGCCCGACGAAATCCACCTCGGGCTCCGCGATGTCCATGCCGACGAATCGCCCCTGGCCGGCCTGCTCCAAACCCATATTGACCGCGCCGATTTTGAGGATTTGATACTGGGCGTTGTTGCAAATCACGAACGTGACCGGAATCTTGTATCGCGCCGCGGTCCAGAGTCCTTGAATTCCGTATAGCGCGGCTCCATCGCCGAGCAGGGCCAGCACGGACCGGTCGGGCCAGGCCAAGCGCACGCCGATCGCGCAGCCCAGTCCCCACCCCAAGCCCCAGCCGCGATGGCCGAAATAGCCGCTCGTGTTCTTGAGCGCCCCGAGTCGCTCGAACGTCGTGTTCGTCGTCGTCACTGCTTCTTCGACGACCGCCACGTTGTCCGGAAGAACCCTCGCGATCGCGGCCATCGCGGCAAGCGGCGTCATCGGCCGCGCGGCGCGCTCGGATTCAGCTTGGCGGACGAGCACGCCGCGCGCCGCGCGATGCGCTTGACCCAATTGTTCTGCTCGTTTTCGCGCCGCGGCCATTTGCTCGCGCGTCATCCGTTGCGTCAATACCGCGTCCAATTCGGCCAGGCCGGATTTCGTCCCGCCCCAAAGCGCGACGGCCAGCGGATAGTTTTTGCCGAGTTGATACTGATCCTCATCGAGATGCACGATCCGTATCTGCTCCGGCATTGCCCGCGACGGTTCGTGGTAGACATATTGCCGGAATAGATCCATCCCGACGACCAGCAGCGCGTCGAATTCCACCAGCCGCTCGCGCAATTCGGGTGACCAGAGCGGCAAACCTTGGGCATACAGCGGATGATCGGCTGGGAAGCTGAGCCGGCCATGCGTAGTGCCCGGCTCGGAGAAGACCGGCGCGCCGAGCTGCTCGGCGACCGCGACCAATTCGGCCACTGCACTGCGCTCGACCACGCGACTGCCGACGAGGATCGCCGGCCGCTTGGCCGCCAACAGCACCTCAACCGCCTTGCTCACGGCCTCCGCCGCCGGCCGAAATTCCGGATTCGGCGTCGCCGAGAGCGTCAAATCCAAATCCGCCTCCGCCATCTGCACGTCCATCGGGATCGAGAGGAACACGGGCCCGGTCGGCGGCGAGAGGGCGGTCTGCATCGCGCGGCGCAACGCGGCCGGCAAGTCTTCGATTCGTTCGATTTCAGCCGCCCACTTTGTCCAAGGCCGTACCACGCCGAGCATGTCTCCCCACAGGATCGGCTCCTCGAACCGCAACCGCCGATCTTGCTGGCCGGCGGTGATCAAAAGCGGCGTTCCCTCGCGCCAGGCGTTGTAGAGCATCCCCGTCGCGTTGCCCAGCCCCGCGCAGATGTGAAGATTGACGACCCCCAGCCTCCCCGACGCCATCGCATAGCCGTCGGCCATTCCCATCACGGGGACCTCTTGCAGGCCGAGAATGAATTCAATCCGCTCGTCGGCGGCCAAAGCGTCCATCAGCGGCAATTCGGTCGTGCCCGGATTTCCGAATAGATACCGCACCCCCGCCGCGGAAAGCATTTCGATGAATGCTTGCGATCCTCGAATGGCCATAAACCCGCCTGCAAAGTTTCGGTCGTGTCCGCGGAAACCAACAGTGTAAATCCTCGCGCGCCGCCGGAACAGATGCGACCGCCGACCCTCAATGCCTCTAGTTCCCAGGCTCTGACTGGTAACGCACCGCCGCAGAGGCTCTGCCTCATCATTCCTTCCGGCCCAATGCGCTCGATCCGCAAGCGATGACACGGCAGAGCCGTGTCCGCAGTGCGTTAGCCAGGCAGAGCCTGGGAACAAGAGTCGAGTCACTTCGTGATTTGAGGGTCGCCGCGTACAATGATGTGCGTCCGATCGACTTCGCTCCGGAAGACCATCATGTCGAAACCTCGTCCGCTTGGCGGCATCATCCATACGTACCAGAAGTACGACCCGAAGAATTTCCCCAGCCCGACGCAGCCGCCTCCCGATCTTGTCTCGCCGGCCTTCGAGCACATGCTCGCGTATGGCAGCATGCGCGAACTCACCGACGAGGAGCTGGCCCGAGCGATCCATCTCGATCCGAGCCAGATCGCCGGCCTCGGCCCGAGCCTCGACATGCTCATGGCCATTCTCCGCGAACGGAAGCGGAAGATTCTCGAGACCTACGAGACCGACACGGTCCAGAAATCGGCCCGCGACGCCTACCGCGAGACGGGCGAAAGCATCTCGCCCCCCAAAAACGTCCGCAAACAGTTTCAAAAGGCATTCGACGACGAGCAGATTCGCGATCTCGAACGGGTTTGGTATCAGCACGGCGACGACCGCTCGGCGTTCGCCCGGCAGTTGATGCGGCTCATCGATCGGCTCGGCCATCAATATCAAGTGGACGAGCTGGCGGCAAAATACGAATTCACCGGCAACACCTCGATGACCGTGCCCGAGGCATTGCAAGTCAAAGAGGAATTGGAAACGATTGACCGACTGTTGCAACAGTTGGAGGAAGCCGCGAAGACAGCCCAGATTGGCGTGATCGACATGGAAGCCCTCGCCGAATTCACCCAGCCGGGCGATATGGCCCAGCTCGACGCGCTGCGGCAACAAATCGAGAACTATATGCGCGAGATTGCCGAGCGGCAGGGGATCGAGCGCAACGACCGCGGCGGCTACAACCTCACGCCCAAGGCCTATCGCCTGTTCCAGAATCGGCTGCTCGAGCAGATTTTCAGCAACCTCGTGGCGGCGCGCTCCGGCCGGCATCAAGGTCCCGTCCTCGGCGACGGGGCGGTCGAGCTGCCGCAAACGAAGCCCTACGAGTTCGGCGACTCGGTCACGCAAATGGACATCCCGGCCTCGCTCGTGAATGCGATGCTCCGCAGCGGGCCCGGGCTGCCGGTGCGAATGAAGCCGGACGACATCGAAATCCACCGCACCCGAAACATCCCCAAATGCGCGACTGCCGTGCTGATGGACATGAGCGGCTCGATGGGTCACTACGGGCAATTCATCAACGTCAAACGGATGGGCCTCGCGCTCGAAGGCTTGATCCGCCGCGAGTATCCGGGCGATTTTCTGCAATTCGTCGAGATGTACACCTTCGCCCGGCCCTGCCCAGTTGCCGAGATCGCCTCGCTCATGCCGAAGCCGGTGACGATCTACGATCACTTCGTGCGGCTCAAGGCCGACATGAGCGATCCGAACATCAGCGAGATGCAAATCCCGCCGCACTTCACGAACATTCAGCGCGCCCTGCAAGTCGGCCGGCAATTCCTCTCAAGGCAAGACACGCCGAACCGCCAGATCATCCTGATCACCGACGGCCTGCCGACGGCGCATTTCGAGGGGACCGAACTCTACATGCTCTACCCGCCGGATATCCGCACGGAAAAGGCGACGCTCCGCGAAGGCCAACTCTGCCGCCGCGAAGGGATCACGATCAATATCTTCTTGCTGCCAAGCTGGTCGCAATCCTCCGAAGACATCCAGTTCGCCTATCGCCTCGCCGAATCCACCCTCGGCCGAGTCTTCTTCACCGCCGGCAACGATCTGGACCGCTACGTCGTCTGGGACTACGTAAACCGCCGTCGCTCGATCGTGGCCTGACACGCTTTGCCATGTTGGTACGTTGCCGACGCTGGCAGCGTCGGTAGAAAACAGATGGGAAATCAGAATGACCAAACGATTACGCGGCTTCGAATAACCAGCTAGCGCCGCTCCGCCTGAATCTTGACGCTTGCGGGCTTTAATCCCGGTGATGTGGCCGTCACTTCGATCTCGCCTGCGTCGCGGCCGGCTTGGATCACCGCCATGCACAGGCCGTTGAAGGCCTTTCGCTGCGAGGCCTTGTCTGGTTCGTGGCTGCTGGGGTCGCCGTTGCCGACGCCGATGATATTGCCGGGCCCGCGGACGCCGAACGAGACTTCGTTGTCGGCAATCGGGACCAGCCGGCCCTTGCTGTCCACGATTCGCATGGTTACGAGCGAGACATCCGCTCCGTCGGCGGCGATTTTCCGCTGCTCAGGAACCAATTCAATCGCGGCCGGCGGGTCGGTCGTCTCGACTTTGTCGGTTAGCTCCTTGCCGTCGCGGATGCCGCGCGCCAGGAGCGTGCCCGGCTCGTATTTCACTTTCCAGACGAGATGGCCGTTCGGCTGCATCTCCTGAGCGCCCTGAGACTGGCCGTTCAAGAACAATTCGACTCGCTGGCAATTGCTGTGGCACCAGACCTCGATCTCCTGGCCCTCTTTGCCCGGCCAGTTCCAGTGCGGGAAGATGTGCAGCACCGGCTTGTCGCTCCACCAGGCTTGGTAATAGTAATACGAGTCCTTTGGGAAGCCGCACATGTCCATAATGCCGAAATGCGAGTTGATGCACGGCCAACCGTAGGGGGTCGGCTCGCCGCGGTAGTCGAAGCCGGTCCAGACGAAACAGCC
>DASZFO010000179.1 GCA_035939775.1 Pirellulales bacterium
CGGCCCGCTCCGCTCCGGCTCGCTGGCGCTCGCCTCCGCTGCGCAGGCCGTCCCACGGCGGTGACAATTTCATTCTCCGTCGTACCCACGGGTACGTCGATCACTCGCGCCGAAGAAACATACAAGGGTTCCGTCCGCCGCGGCGGACCGCGCCCTGGGCTGTGCTCCATCGGCCATTCAGGCCGCCGGATTTGTCATGCGCTCATAGGCATCAGTTCATGAGTCGTGCCCAAGACCGAGTGGTCGTCGTTGGCGGCGGGGTCGTTGGCGCGGCATGCGCTTATTATCTTCGCCAACGGGGGCGGGCGGTCACGCTGATCGATCAAGGCGCCTTTGGCCGCGGCTGTTCGCACGGCAATTGCGGATATGTCTCTCCCAGCCACACTCTGCCGCTGGCCGGTCCGGGCGCGTTATGGCGGACCCTGAAGACATTGTTCTCTCGCAACTCGCCGGTCAAGGTGAGGTGGCGGTTCGATCCGGCGATGTGGAGCTGGTTTTGGCAGTTTGCCAAGAGGTGCAACCAACGCGACATGATCCAGTCGGGACACGCGATTCAGTCGCTCCTTAATTCGTCGCGCTTGCTCTACGACGAGTTGCTGGAGGAAACGCTCACGGATGTCGAATGGGAACCATCGGGCTTGCTCTTTGTCTTTCGATCCCAACGGGGGATGGATCACTATGCCGAGACCGACCTCTTGCTGCGCGGCGAATTCAACCTCGGCGCGACGCGCTACGACGGCCCGGACCTGCTCGAACTCGAACCGGCGCTCTTGCCCGGCAACGCCGGCGCCTGGCGCTATGAGACCGACGGTTGCCTGCGCTCGGACAAACTGATGCTGGCCTGGCGGCGCGCGCTCGAACGACAAGGAGTCGAGATTCGCGAGCAATGCGAGCTGCGCGAGTTCGTTGCCGACGGCCGGCTCGTCCGCCGGTTGATCACGAGCGGCAGCGAACTCGACGCCGACCAAATCATTGTCGCCACGGGCGCCTGGACTCCTCGGCTCCGTCGCTTGCTCGGTTGCACCATCCCCATTCAGCCTGGCAAGGGCTACTCGATCACCATGCCGCGCCCGGCGCTCTGCCCTCGATTCCCGATGATTTTCGAAGAGCATCGCGTCGCCATCACGCCGCTTATGTACACCTACCGCATCGGATCGACGATGGAGTTCGCCGGGTACGACGGCAGCTTGAATCCGGCTCGTTTGCGCCTCTTGCGTGACGGCGCGGCGCTCTATCTTCGCGAACCGCACGCCGAACCCGTGCTGGAATCTTGGTATGGATGGCGTCCCATGACGCCTGACAGCCTGCCACTGATCGGCCGCGCCCCGGCACTTGAGAATGTGTTTGTCGCCGCCGGCCACGGCATGTTGGGCGTGTCGATGTCGCCAGCGACGGGGCGACTCATCGCGGAACTCGTCTCCGGCGAAACACCCCACATCGATCCGCAACCCTATGCCGTCGGACGCAAACTTTAGAGCGGCTAAAAAATCCGGCTGAGAGAAGGGGACAGTTCCCGTTTTGCTCCGGGGACTGCGCAAAAGGGGGACAGTCCCCGCCGGATTTGTTAGGCGCTCTTTGTTCACGGTCCGTCCTTCAGCCATTCGGCGTGAATGTCGTAGTCCCAGTGCGGATAGTAGAGGTTCTTGCCGTCAATTTCGACTTCGCCACGTTGGAAGTCTAGCGTCTCGCTGCGGAGGGATTGCTTCGGCGGAACCAGGTCGCGGCCGTAGTCGCGATTGACGATCAGGCGATAGGAATCGAGGTGGCCGAAGTAGAACTCGCGAATGGCTGGATCGTCGCTGTCCTGCAAGCCATATGGCGGACGGTTGGCATCGCACGGAAGCCAGCCCCAGGGGGCAACGTAAAACTCAGCCCAATCGTGCATGTCTAGGCCGACGCGCTCGGTCGCCCAGCCGCTTTGCCATCTGGCCGGAATCCCCGCGGCGCGGCAGAGGGTGATGAAGAGCATGGCATGGACGCCGCAATCGCCTTTGTAGCTCGCCAGGGCCTTGGTCGAGAGGCTTGGCATTGTCGAGTATTCCTCTTCCGCGCAATAGGCGATTTTGTTGCTAACGAAATGGAAGATTCGCCGCGCCTTGGCCAGCGGGTTGGTTTCGTTGTCGACAATCCGGGCGACCGTCTCGCGCACCTCCGGCGTGAACCGGATGTGCGGCGGCCGCTCGCCAAGATCCCCCTCCGAGTAGTCAGCGGGAAGCGGCACGGCCTTCGCGTCGTCGAGGACTGGATAGTACGCGCTCGACGTGAACTCGAAGACTTCCTCGAACGTCATGGGCTCAGGCGGTTCATGCACGCGCTCTTCGAAGTACAGCGTCCGCTGCGCCGCTCCAGCGGTTGGCGGATTGCCATTCGAGGATTCGGCCAGCAGACCATACTTCGGAGAGGAGCGAACTAACTTTACATCCTTCTGCTGACGATACTCCTGTGGAAACGGCAGCCAGACGCGGACCACCGCCCCCGGCTTGAAGCCGGGAGCGCTGGCCGGCACCGTCAGGCTGTACGTGATCCGCTGCCTGATCGGCACGACCTCAGGTCCGGTTCCGTCCTTGGTCGCAGCGATCACGCGGGCCAGGTGATCTTCCAGCCGCCAAGCGGGCTTTTTGTCTGCCGCGGGCGTCCGGCGACGAATTGCCTCATCGCAAAAACGGAACAGGTTGGCAGGCTCACGATTGAAGTACCAGACTCGCCCGTCGATCGTGCGGGATTGCAATTGGCCCGCCTTGCGCCACCGCTCCAAGTCCTCGGCAGTGACGTCTGGGATCGACTGTTTCAGCTTCGCGAGCATCGCATCGGCGTCAGTTGTGTACGCGACGCGAATCCGCTCGATCACCTCCCGCAACACGTCGCTGGCGCGCGCATCGGCCGGATGTCCGGAGTCCAAAAGCTTGGTCGCCTTGGCGAACTCGCCAGAATCCACGAACTGGCGAGCCTGAGCGATCAACGGATCTTGCGATGTGAACGCGACCGGTGCGCCCGACGGCTGGGTTAAGAGGCTCCAGGCGTGTGTACCGCCGCCGTCGCCGACCGTTGGGAAGGCGGCGATCCGCAGCCGAGCAGCGCCCATCGGAATCAGCGAGATCGTCTCGATCGGCTCTTTGGATTGGGCGGGGCTGGCTTGCAGCGGCTGGATCAAGCCGTTCGGATCTTGCTGCCACTGGGGAATCCGGCGACCTTTGGCCTTGATGCGCACGGGCGCGGCGTCCGCCGTAAAAGGTTGCCGTGCGATTGGCCCGGCGTTGCGAACTACCTCGAACGACTTGGAAGGATCCTGATCGTCAAGCACCAGTCCATAGTTCCACGGGGTCGCGGCAAAAACTTCCTGTTCCGGCCACTGGTCGCTGCCACCGTAGCGCGACCAACGCTCGCCGATTGCCAGCGAGAAGGTCAGCGGGCCGTAATCGACCGACACGCTGTCGTGGTTTTTCGGCCATTTGCGCACGCCGACCTTCATCGGCAACTGCAAGCGGACCAGGTCACCGTCCCGCCACGTCCGATTGATCGCGATATATGAATCCGGCTGGGCGTCGATCGGTTTCGGTTCGGCATTGATCCCAACGGCGGGCTTGCCGCACCAACCCGGAACGCGGAGATAAAGCGGAAAACGAACGGGCTTTGTCGCCGCGATCTTCAGTTGAATCGCGTCGGAGAATGGATAGTCGCTCTCCTCGACCACTTTCACCTCGGCGCCGTCCGCAACCTTCGCAGTCACCTCAGATGCCGCGTAAAGCGACGCGCATAGCCCGCCGTCGCTGCTGGCCAACCACAACTCTTCCGCGTAATAGGGCCAGCCGTGCGACACATTGTGCTGGCAGCAGCGATAGACCTCAAGCGGGCTGTACGAGAACATGGTCCCGCCGTTTTCGATGCCCGGGCTCTTGTTCCCCTTGTCGAGCTGCACCATGTTCGGCGAGGTAAGATAGTGCAGGGCCTTGAGGTCGGGGGTTTGTGCGGCCGGGAGCGAATTGAAGGCCACGTCTTCGCAGCGATCCGACCAGCGCGGGTCGCCCGATATCTTCGTGAGCATCTCGAAGCTGTGCATGAACTCGACCATGGAGCAGGTTTCAAAACCTTGCCTCGGGTCGCCGAAACCGGGGCGGCAGTTCTCGTCGGCCCCGTACCCGCCGCCGGGCACCTGTCCGTAGAGATCCATCACAGCGCGATAATTCCGCTCGGCGGCGGCAAGAAACTTGGAGTCCTTCGCCTGCTGGTAGAAAACGCCCGGTTCGCGAAAGCCTTGAGCGATGTTCACACCATGCCAGTTGATCACGCCGCTCGCCCAATCGGCAGTGCGACGATGGATTTTATCCGCCAGATCGAGCAGCCACGGGTCGCCCGTGCGGGTGTAGAGCCAGTAAACGCTTTCCAGATTGTCGCCGCCACGAATCTTTGGCCAGTAGCCGACAAGGAAGTCCTTCTCCGGGCAAGCCAACTCCCAACGGAAATACTTGGTCATGAACGGCAGCACGCGCGGATCGTTCGAGTATTCGTAATACGACTGGACCACGTTGAGCATCGGCATGTTCGGCCACAGATCGGCCTTGCCGTCAAGCGACGTCAGCAACGACCGTGGGCCAAACCATCCGTCGTCGCGCTGGCTGGTCAGCACCGCTTCGATCCAGCGTCGAGCCTCGTCGATGATCGCTTGGTCCCTGAGCACGTAACCGAGATCACCATATCCTTTGAGCCAATACGGCAATTCCTCCCATCCGCTGTGTCCATGCCCTTCCGTATCGGTCCAGGCATTCTTTTCGAAGCGACACCAGGGAGAGATCTCAGTTAAATGGCCGGTTAACCCCCGAGCCTCAAGTTCAAGCTGACCGCGCAGCCAGCCGCGCGGTACGATACTGCCGATCGGCAGTTTGATGAGCCGGCTCGGCTCAAGCGGCTCGCGACTGGAGGTGTAGAGATTCGTATCTCCCGGCGCGATTTGCTTTACGATCCGGATTTCATCGGAAAGGGGGTCGTCCGACATGGCACGGATCCCAACGTTCGGCGTTTGGGCGACGAGCGAGAAAAGCGCGACGATTAAATGGGCTCGCCAACTCGACGCGGCGATGCGTTTAGCGTAAGCATTCATAATGATCCTGCGGCAAGTTTCCGCTATGCGACAGGCCTCAATGTAATCTGGTTCGGCGGCCATGTCACGCCGATCGAGTATCATTGGGGGAAACTAACTCGACGCAGTTTCCGCGAAATCGGCTGTGCGGCGAGTACGTCGTAGAAACCAAATAACGCGACTCTGTGAATCATAAGTCTTCTTTATCCGAGAGGTCATACCAATGAGAGCAAGGCGTTTCATGGGGGCGATTCTCTTGTTCCTCCCGGTCGTGTCCACGCTCGCGGCCGAGCCTGCACTGCACGAGCCGGCCAAGGCCTCCGGTGACATGGTGCTCTGGTATCGCCAACCCGGGGAAAAATGGTTGGAAGCGATGCCAATGGGTAACGGCATCCTGGGGGCGATGGTCTTCGGCGGCATCCAGCAGGAACGAATCGCGCTCAACGAGGGCACGTTCTGGTCCGGCCGACCCCACGACTACGACAACCCTGAAGCGGGCCAGTATTTTCCAAAAATCCGCGACCTGGTCTTTGCCGGCAAGTTTCAGGAAGCCGAGCAGATGGCCGATCAGCACTTCTTCGGAATTCCCGCGGCTCAGCAGGCCTATCAGCCGCTTGGCGATCTCCAGCTCTCATTCCAAGGCATCGAAAACGTCGACGAGTATCGCCGCGAGTTGGACATGGAAACCGGCGTCGCCAAGATTAGCTATCGCGCCGGAGGCGCCTTGTTCACACGTGAAACATTTGTTTCTTACCCCGATCGCGTCTTGGTTGTGCACATCACCTGCGACAAGCCCGGCCGCGTCGATGTCCAAGCAAACTTCAATAGCCGCTACCTGGACAAGGTAACCTCACGCCCCGGCAAAATGGCGATGGATGGAATCTGGAAGGGACCAATACCTGAGAAGAACCCGCTGATCGCGCCGGTCGAGGGGACGGGCTTGCGATTCCAAGCCGCGCTGCTGGCATTTCCCGACGGTGGAAAATCGCGATCGACGGACAACGGTCTGCAATTTCAGGGCGCAAATGCCATGACGTTTGTCGTGGCGGCCGCGACTAGCTTCCGGAACTATCACGACATCGGCGCCGATCCTGCGCAGGCCTGCGAGACGATTCTCACCGCCGCGGCCGGCAAGGATTACGCGACCCTGCGCCGTCGGCACTTGGAGGACTTCGCCAATCTGATGGGCCGAGTTCACCTCAACGTCGGCGACAAGTCGATGAACGAGAAGCCCATCGACGAGCGTCTCCAGGCGAATCGTGCGAGCAAACGAGACGTGAACCTGGAAGCTCTATGCTTCCAATTCGGCCGCTACCTCCTCGTCTCCAGCAGCCGCGCCGGCGGACAGCCAGCCAATCTCCAGGGAATTTGGAATGAGTCGGTCTCGCCCTCCTGGGGCAGCAAATACACCATCAATATCAACACCGAGATGAATTATTGGCCGACCGAGATCTGCAATCTATCTGAGTGCCATCAGCCGCTGTTCGACATGCTCAAGGACATCTCGGTCACCGGAGCAAAAACCGCCAAGGTCTACTACGGCTGCGGCGGCTGGGTGACGCATCACAACATCGACCTTTGGCGAGGCACAGCCCCCGTCGATGCGGCCCGATTCGGCATGTGGCCCGTGGGGGGCGCTTGGCTCTGCCAGGACTTGTGGGAGCATTTTGCGTTCACCGGCGATCGAGCGTTCCTCCAGGAATACTATCCCATCCTGAGAGGCGCGGCCCAGTTCCTGCTCGACGTGATGGTGGAGGACCCCAAGCACCACTGGTTGGTCACGCCGTTTTCGATGTCTCCCGAGCACGGCTACTTCGATGGCGAGGGGAAAATGGCCTATCTCTCCCCTTCCCCAACGATGGACATCGCGATTATCCGCGAGCTGTTTCCCCATTGCATCGCGGCCAGCAAGCTTCTTGGCGTCGACGAGGACTTCCGCGGCAAGCTCGAAGCCGCCCTCAAGAAGCTGCCTCCTTACCAGATCAACCGCCTGGGCCATCTTCAAGAATGGATCGAGGACTGGCGGGCTGGAAATCAAGGCCACAACTGCTCGCCGAACTTCACGATCTATCCCGGCAGCTCCATAACGCTGCGTGGCACACCGGAACTTGCGGCCGCGATCCAGAAATGGATGGACACGCGTCGCCCCCGCGGCGGGTTTCCCTCCGCCTGGTATATCTCCGTATGGGCACGGTTGGAGCGTGGAGACAAGGTTGCCGATTTCATTTCGGCCTTTGTGGCAAATTCGCCGGCTCCCAACTTGCACAATAAAGGCGCCAACCAATCCGATGCCAGTTTCGGCTTTACCGCCGGCGTCGCCGAAGCGCTGCTTCAAAGCCACGCTGGTGAGATCGGCTTGCTGCCCGCGCTTCCCGACGGCTGGAGCGACGGCTCGGTCTCGGGTCTGAGGGCGCGCGGCGGGTTCGAGGTAAGCCTGCAATGGAAGGCAGGGAAGTTGGTTTCCACAGAAATCCGCAGCAACGACGGGGGAGCCTGCAAGGTGCGGTACGGAGGAAAGACGGTGGCATTGCAGTTCAAACCTGGTCAGGCTGTGCGATTGAACGCCGACTTGGTCAACGTGAACTAGAGGTGGCTAGCGCCCCCTGCAAGCAAATTGAATTCGCACATCGGAGTGGCTATCTTGCAAGTCGCGCTGGATCGAGGCATCATCAAGCTGCCAGGCAGCTTGATAGCCCCCGGCAAAGCCCGATTGACCGAGGCAGCCTGCACGCTCCACCGCCAACCGTTCACGCCGAGATCCACAAATGAAAACTCTCTGGTTGTTCCTTATCGTCGCGGTCCTGATCCCCAAATTCCTGGCAGCCGCCGAGGACCTGCCCCAGCCTGTTTTGGTGGGCTTGAAGAATCCGTCCGCGGCGGCGGTCAGCGGCGGTGGCAAGATCTACGTCGCTGTCAAAGCCACGAGCGACGAGGACGTCAAGGGTGCGATCGTGCTCATCGAGAACGACAAGGCGGTCCCCTTTGCTGAGGGCTTGAATGAGATCCGGGCATTGGCAGCCCATCAAAAGTGGTTCTTCGCCGCCGAGCGGCAACGCATTCAGCGGATTGACGGCAACGGCAAGGCCGACGTCTACGTGGAGACGAAGGCCTTTCCGATTGAGCCTCGATCGCTCGGCGCGCTGGTCGTGGACCCGCAAAGCGGCATCATTTATGTCTGCGACGCCGGCGACGGACAAGGCAAGGGCGCTGCGATCTACCGAATTTCTCCGCAACGGCAAGTGAGTCTTGTTCTCGACGCAAAGAAACTTTCATCGCTCCAGACGCCGAGCGGGTTGGTGATGGATGGCGCATCGCATCTCATTCTTCTCGACGCAGGCTCGGGGGATTTACACCGCATCAAATTGGCCGATAGCTCGACGGAAAGGCTCGCCCAGGGACTCGCGGGATGCGAAGGATTGGTCTGGGACCGATTCGGCCGGCTTGTCATCGGCGATCCGAAAGCACGTCGGCTGCTGATTATCCCGCGGCCCGGCGATAATCCCATCCCGATGGTGAGCGGGATCGCGACAGGGTCCGGGATGTGCTTAAGTCCAACGGGAAAACAAGTCCTGGTTCCTGACCCAGAGACCGGGACGTTGACTGGTGTGCCGATTGTCGTTCCAGGCGCCGACCTCGACCAGCGGCCGCTGGCCATCGAAACTGAACTTGCTTTCCCCGACCTGCAATGGACCGGTTGGACGGGAGTCACCGACAACGGAAAGCCCAATCCACTTCGGCCCATACTCCTGACAAACGCCGGCGATGGCAGCGACCGAGTTTTCGTCCCCACTCAACAAGGCGTCGTCCATGTCTTCCCCAATGACCAGACGGCAAAGCGAACCAAGATCTTTCTCGACCTGAGTGATCGGGTCGTTTTCAACGAGCAAACCCAGGATGAAGGATTCCTGGGGCTTGCGTTCCATCCCAATTTCAAGCAGAACGGCGAGTTCTTCGTCTTCTACACCACCAAGAAGGCCAAGCTCACCAACGTCCTGTCGAGATTCAAGGTGAGCAAGGACGACCCCACGCGCGCCGATCCAAATTCAGAAGAAGAACTGATACGTTTCGTGAAACCGTCTTGGAACCATGATGGCGGCACGGTCTGTTTCGGTCCAGATGGTTATCTTTACGTCACTCACGGTGACGGCGGGTTTCAAATGGATCCCTACGACAACGGACAGAATCTGCAATCGTTGATGTCCAAAGTCCTTCGAATCGACGTAGATCACCGGGACGATGGCAAGAACTATGCGATTCCCAAAGACAACCCGTTCGTCGGTCGCTCGGATGCCCGCCCGGAAATCTGGGCCTATGGGTTTCGCTGCATCTGGCGCATGGCATTCGACAATGCGACCGGTGCGCTCTGGGCGGCCGATGTCGGCCAGGACCTCTACGAGGAAATCGACTTAATCCAGCGTGGCGGCAATTTCGGTTGGAATCGTCGCGAAGGTCTGCACCCTTTTGGCCCGAAGGGTAAAGGAGCGAGTAAAGAGTTTATCGACCCGATCTGGGAATATCGCCATGACGCGGGAGTGTGCATTATCGGCGGCTGCGTCTATCGTGGAAAACGTCTGCCGGAACTGCAAGGTTACTACGTCTATGCCGACTATTCGAACGGCAAGCTCTTTGCGCTCCGCTACGATCCTAAATTGGGTCGAGTGGTCGAGAACCGCACGATCAAGGACCGCCGCAGGGCCACTTGGTCATTTGGCGAAGACGAACGGGGCGAGGTGTACTTGCTCAGCGCGGCTCCGGATGGGCGGGGAATCTTTCGCTACGCGACGGAGAGCGGTGATAAATGACGTGCGCCGGCAGCCGAAATCCAAACCCGTCTAATCCGCATTCGCTCGTGTCAGCAGCCCCTGCCAATAGTCGCGCGCCTTGCGGAGTTCGGCGAGCGTCGCGTCGCGACGACCGGGATCGTCGATCTTCACTTGCTTCTCGCGCTCGTCAAGCCAATCCAGGAAGAACTGGACGGAGCTGCGACTGATTCGTGGCTCGTCGCCGATCTCGACGTAATACGGCGCGGTCATCGCGAAGCGGTAGGTCTTGGAATTGTCGGCGACCGCTCGCACGAGGAACCATCCGCTCCTGTCGAAGACGACGTGCGGCAGCTTGCCCCCGGCCTTCTGCAAATCGTCGATCCGAACTTCGTGGACGACTCGGCCATCTTGGACGATTTCCACGTAGCTGATCCTGTCGCGGGTCGAGAGCGTCAGGCCGATTTCGAGATCGACCTTCCCGCCGGCCGCGGCCTTGAACACGTGCCCGGGCGGCTCGCCTTCGACCGTCGGGCGGAGCAGCGGGCCGTTGGTGATGAAAACTTTCCCCGCTCGCAGGCCGGCCCACCAGTTCTTATAGCTGAACTGCTCGCCGCAATAAACGTAAACGCGATTGTAACCGGCCGGATTGGGCGAAGCGCCCGAGCCGCTGCCGGCGGTCGGCGGAAGGCGCAAACCGCAATTGAGCAATTGGAAGTAGACCTTTTGCGACCAGCGGCCGATCCCTAGCGGCGGCGGGAATTGCTGCTTGTCGCGCGGCCGCTCGCCGGGCATGGCAGGGACGAGAGCGGGACCAGGATCGCGGATGAATTCGCGGTCGTTCACTTCGACCGAGTCGATCCGCCCCAGTGCGACCCAGATCGGCAAGTCCCACGCCGAGGCCGAGCGCACGTCGATCCATGCGCCTTCCTGTTGCCGCACATCGGACTCGCGGTCAAGCGGCGAATCAGGCGGCAGCGTTTTCAAATCGAGCGGTCTGGCCAAATTGAGATACGCCAAAAGGCCGCCCGGCGTAAGTTCTTCGCCGCCGAGCAAATGGTAATAGCGATTGCCATCGGTCTCGACGAGCGGATTGGCCGGCAGCGCGCGCTTCGACCATTCCGTTTTGGAGTTCGAGAAGGTCGTCAGCGGCGCGACGTGCAAGTCTTCCGCTTGCATCAAGAGCGGCAGGTCTTTGTCGGGACGTTGGATGTCGAGGTCCCCGGACCACCAGCCTTCCTTGGCCATGTTGCAGAAGCGATGCAGCTCGATTTGTTTAGAGTCGTCGGCGAAATGCTCGATCCGGAAGTGCCCCGTCATGTCGAGATACTCAAGCCCGCGTTCCATGACAAATGTGTAATTGCCGATCGGCAGCTTGAGCAGCACCTTGCCGGAGAAATCGAAATGATCTCCCCAAGCGACCGTGCCGGGGATTCTGACCGGCCGGCCGTTGGCGTTCTGCAAATGAATGCGGCAGGCGATCGGCTGGCCGGTCTCCTTATCGACGGCGCTCAAGAGCAACTGGCCGTCGGCGGCAGTCGCGGGTCGCGGCGCCGCGAGGAGCATCGCTGCCGCGGCGAGACATAGTATAAGCGGTAAAAATGAGGTGCCGGATTTTGGATTTTCGATTTTGGATTTTGGATTTGAGATTGAAGACGTTTGCATAAAATGAACTGCATTGCCGAAGAGTTTTCCTGCCTATACTAACTTTAGCTCGCCATTCGCGCGATCCGCTGTTCCCCGGCGAGGTAATGACGGACCAACGGCCCTGAAATCCAAAATCCAAAATCGCAAATCCCGAATCTCCCATGCCCAGCCTGACCGTCGAAAACTACGTCAAGACGATCCACGAAATCTGCGCGAATGAGCAGAAGGCGCCAGCGACGACCGGACAACTCGCCGCCGCGCTTGGCGTCTCGCCGGGCACGGTCACGAGCATGCTCAAGACTCTGAGCGAGAGCAATCTGGTTTCGTATACTCCCTATGAAGGAGTGCGGCTCACGAAGGCCGGCAACGCGCTCGCCCTGCGCGTGCTCCGCCGCCATCGGCTCATCGAGCTGTTTCTGGTCCGCACGCTGAATCTCAACTGGGATGAGGTCCACGACGAGGCGGAGCACATGGAGCACGCCGTGAGCGACCTATTGGTCGATCGGATCGACGCGTACCTCGGCCATCCGGAGGTCGATCCGCACGGCGACCCGATTCCCAAGGCCGACGGATCGCTCCCCAACCCGTCGTATCGTCCGCTGGCCGATTGCCGCGAAGGGGATGAATTCCGACTGGTGCGCGTGATTGATCAATCTCCGGATTTCCTGCGGTTCCTCACTGCCTCCGGACTGCCGCTGGGAGTTGAAGGGCGCGTTTCCGCCAATCACGTTGAAGCAGGCCTCGTGGTCATACGCGTCGCCGGCCAAACCATCCACCTGGGTCGCTCGGCGGCGGAGAAGATCCTGGTCTCGTCCGCAGGACAGGACTCGTCCTGACCGCTGAGCCTCACGCGCGGTATTGTTAAATCAGGTGCCACCGTGTTTACTTCGCTACTTTTAGTCGCCATGAGTGCCGTCGCTGTCGAATCGCTGAAACCCGGGGATCACACGCAAACCGTCACAGTCGGCAAATTGGAACGCGCGAGCCTTGCCATCCGACGAGGCCCGTGTCGGTGATGCACTTTCATGGCACGTCCGACGAGTTTCTTCCGATCGGCGGTGGACGCGGAGCGAAGAGCTTGAGCGGTACCGATTTCATTTCGGTCGAGCACTCAATCCGAGCCTGGATCAAGGCCGACGGTTGCCCTGAAGTGCCCTCCGTCGCCAAGTTGCCCGATACTGCCCACGACGGCACAAGCGTGACCCGCAAGACCTACGGCCCCGGCAGAGTTGGCGCTGAGGTGGTCCTGTTCGTGATCGAAGGGGGCGGACACACTTGGCCCGGCCGTACGCCGCGGATCAAATACCTCGGCAAATCGACGACGAACATATCGGCCAACGACCTGATGTGGGAGTTCTTCGAGAAGCATGCCATGAAGTGAACCTTCGAGCGCTTCTCTCTGCGGCTCCGGCAACCTATTCTGGTAGTGGATTCGGAGTGGGCCGGATGGCCGCCGGCGGCGTGGTGATGAGCCGCACCGCGGGAGGAAAGTCCGGGCTCCGCAGGACACGGTGGTGGGTAACGCCCACCGGCCGCAAGGCTAGGGAAAGTGCAACAGAAAGCAAACCGCCCCTCGGCTCGCGCCGCGGGGTAAGGGTGAAACGGCGAGGTAAAAGCTCACCAGCAGTCCGGGTGACCGGTCTGGCTAGGCAAACCCCACCGGGAGCAAGGCCAAACAGGGAGCAACCGCCGGCGCGCGAGCGCCAGCGGGCGGACCGGTCCGGTCCGCTATCGACTTCCGGGTAGGCCGCTCGAGACGCCGAGCAATC
>DASZFO010000180.1 GCA_035939775.1 Pirellulales bacterium
CGTGCTGGCCGCCGACGATTTGGACCCGGCGAAATTGCCGGCGCTCTTGGACGAAGTGCGGCAGGCCCTGAAGGATGAAGATCTCGACGCCCGACACGTGCGGATCGCTTCGGCCACGGTGCGGATGATCAACCGCGTGCCCGACGACGATCTGGCCGCGAAGAGCTACAAGGAATTCGGCGAAATGTGGTCGAAAAGTGACGATCAAGAGTTGTCCGCATACGGCCGGCGGATCGCCAAGGGGACTCGTCCGCCGAGCCTCGTTGGCAAGCCGCTCGAGATCGCCGGCACGACGCTCGACGGTGCGAAATTCGATCTCGCCGAATACAAAGGAAAAGTCGTGGTCGTCGATTTCTGGGCCACCTGGTGCGGGCCATGCCGCGCCGCGCTGCCGGGGCTGATGAAAACCTACGAACGATTTCACAGCCAGGGCTTTGAGGTCGTCGGTGTCAGTCTCGATTCCGATCTCGACGCCTTGGGCAAATTCCTCGACGAGAACAAGCTCCCCTGGATCAACCTCATGGGAGAAAAAGACGGCGACGACCTGAAATTCCCGCTCGCCGAGAAATACGAAATCCAAGCCATCCCGAGCATGTTTCTCGTCGGCAAAGACGGCAAAGTGATTGGCCGAGATTTGTCGGAGAAGGAACTTGAGAAGAAACTTGAAGAGCTGGTCGGCGGCAATAAATGACGAATGATCGGGTCTTGAAATTGGAGCGAACCGCGAGATCGGAAATCAAACTCTTCGGTTCCTGTTGCCAACCGCTCAAGTCGACGCCGATGTTTTCACGGCCAGCACGCCGTCGAGCGGTGAGGGCGTGCGGCAGCCGGTAACCGTCGCGAAGCCGACGCGGAGGAGCAGCAACTCGTATTCACCGAGCGTGCGCTCGCGGCCTTCGGTGCAAACCAGCATGTTGATATCTTGCAGCCGCGCCCAGCTTGGGCCGGCCTTGTTGTCGTCGAGCAGTTTTTCGGCGATCAAGAGTGCGCCGCCGGTGGGAAGCCGATCGTGGATTTTGACGAGCAGTTTGAGGATTTTCTCTTCCGTCCAGTCGTGAAGAATTCGGCCCAGCGCGAAGAGATCGCCCTCGGGAAGCGGATCGGCAAAGAAATCGCCCGCCTCGATCGTGATGCGACCGGCAACGGCAGACGCTCCGACGACCTCGCGCGCGAGCGGCACGGCTTCGGGCAGATCAAAAACGACGGCTTCGAGCTGGGGCCAGCGCTCGCAGGCGGCGATCGCCAAGTGCCCCGTCGCGCCGCCCAAATCAACCAGCTTGCGGAAGTGGCCGAGATCGAAGGCCGAGACGACTTGCGGGGAACTGATCCGTCCGAAGCCGTGCATCCCCATCAGAAACTCGCGCTTGGCCGATTCATCGCGGAAGAAGTGCGAGAAGATCGGGCCGTCCCAGCCGAAGGTTTGCGTCCAGCGTGGAGTGCCCTCGCGAATTGCATCCTCAAGATGCGACCAAAGCTGCCACATCACCTCGTTCGAACGGTTGATATACCCGGTCAACCGGCGCGGGCTGGTTTTGGTGAGGTAAGCGGTGGCGACCGGCTCGTTTTCGTATCGGTCGTCAGCGCGATGCACAAGCTTGAGGCCGATGCAAGCGTCGAGCAGGCGCTCCAGCGAGTCCTGGTTTGCATCGAGCGCTTTCGCAAGCGCGGCGGCAGACTTCGGCCCGGCAGCCAACTCGTCAAACACGCCGAGCGAAACGGCCGCGAACATCACCTTCGAGCGGCGAAAAGCCGTCAGAAGTTCAAGCACGACAGATGGATCGGCAACGGAAATGTCTTCGGCCATGCCGCCATCGTAACGCCAAGTGGCCAACACTGCCAGCGTCGCAGTGCTGGCAGCGCTGCCGATCAGCGGCGGGGTTGCTGGGTGGAAGTTGTCGGAAATAATGTGTTCTCAGGCGCGCGGCGGTTTTCGCCTCGAAACGTTACTATAAGGACAGTCGGAGCGAGGGCTCCCAACTGCCAGTGCCCGGAACCGCAGGCGAAAAGGTAGAAAGACTCGCCGGACGACTGCAATCAGAACGCCAGTCGTCCGTTGAGATTAGGCGGGGGGGAGAAGAGGATGTCGGTCAGGATGTTGAACGATCAGACGGATGCCGATCCAGCCGAACTGTTAGCGCTGGCGCGGCGCGGAGACGACGCGGCGCTGGGAAGCCTGCTGGCCGTTTATCGGCATTACTTGGCGGTGTTGGCAAGCACGCAAATCGGCCGGCGGCTCCAGGGTAAAGCCGACGCCTCCGATCTGGTCCAAGAAACCTTCCTGGAAGCCCATCGGCATTTTGCCAACTTTCGTGGTGCGACCGAGTTTGAATTCTCCGGCTGGCTTCGCAGCATCCTCGCCGGTCTCATCGCAAACCACGTCCGCCATTATTTGGGAACGAAACGGCGCGATGCCCGCCTCGAGCGCGCCTTGGCAGTGCAGCTCGACGACATGTCCGATACGCTCGATCGCGGACTTGCCGCCGACATCAAGACGCCGAGTCAGGAAGCCGTCAACCGTGAGGCCACCATGCGGCTTTCCAAGGCGCTCGATCTGCTCCCGCCACATTATCGCCGAGTGATTCTGCTGCGGCAGCTCGAAGGTCTGCCGTTCGCGCAGGTCGCCGAGCAAATGGGAAGGTCGGTGGAAAGCGTCGAGAAACTTTGGGTTCGCGCACTGGCGCAACTTCGAGAGTCGTTGGGAGAATAAGGAGAGCCATTAGGCGTAGTTCGACAGGGGCAATTGCCGTCCGCATTGCGGGAGGAGCCTGGTATGAAGCGACTGATACTACTCGCGTCGTTGCTATTTTCGGTAAACTCGGTCATCGCGGCCCCGCCGCGATCAGCCGGATTTTCCGGCGGCGGGCGCGGCGGCGGCAGCATCGCAATCGCTCGCGGAGCAGCTCCGCAATTTGGCGGAGGGAGCGCCGGCGGCCGCTTTCAGAATTCGATCGCGCGCTCATCCGCGACCGGCAACTCGTCAGTTGGATCGACGACTTCCGGAACGACAAGTTCGGGAACCACCACATCGGGCACGTCGACTTCGTCGGGCGGATGCATGAACGGCGGTTCGTCGCCGACAACAACCAATTCGACCACGGCGGCGAATGCGATAACCAGTGGCACGACGACAACCGGGGCGGTCACTGCGGCCAGACTGTTGGCGAGCGGTCTGTTCCGGTTTGGCGGAACTCTATCGAGCGGTTCCTCTGGCAGCGGCGCTATCGCGTCGAGCCGCTACGGGAGTAGCAACGGCAGCGATCCGACCGCCGCGCAGACGGATTCAACGTCGGCCGGGGCGTTCGGATTCGCTGCATCGCCCACGCGAGCTGCTAACGCGCGGTCTACGACCACTTCGACGCCCGTCCCCCAGCTCGCGGCGTCGCCGGCGTTGGATTTGCCATCTCGAACTTGGACCGCCTTAGGCGACAGCGGCGATACTCTCATCGAAGCTCAATTCGTCGGCCGTCTCGACGGCAACGCGGTTCTCAAAACGAGCGACGGCCACGTGAGGCTCGTCGCACTCGACCAATTGAGCCCGCCTGATCAAAGTTATGTAGCGAAACAAACGGATTACAAGCCCCGTCGCGTCCTGACAGCGGTCGCTCAGAATTGATTCGGCCTTTGGGCATCAGATTTCGCGCACGGTCTCTGATAAGAACCAGGTCCGGCGCTCTGTCTGGTCAATCCAGACTTCAATCATGCTGGTCGTTGCGACATCGTTGTGCCGCTCGCAGACCTCATGGGCCGAGCGCAAGGATCGTGTCAGCTCTTGGTTGTCGCCGGAAAGCTCCGTTAGCATTTCGCTCGGAGCCACGAAGTCCTCGTTGTTGTCTTTCAAACGTTGGTGCTCGGAGATATCGCTAATGGAGTGGAGCGTCGTTCCTCCGATCTTGCGTGCTCGCTCCGCCAGGTCATCGGTCATGGCGAAGATTTGTGTCGCGTGCTCGTCGAGGAGGAGGTGGTAGTCGCGAAAATGCCGCCCACTCATGTGCCAGTGGAAATTCTTTGTCTTCATGTAAAGCGCAAATACATCGGCCAGCAATTGCCGCAGCTCGTTCGAGATCTCCTCGACTGCATCGTGGCTGAGATCGGTTGGAGTTGCTAAGGCACTTCTTCCCTTCGCTCGATTCAATTCACGCGTTGCCATGGCTTTGTTCTCCTTGAAAATGTGCGCCCGGCGATCCGTATCCTCAAAAACGACGTCAGCACCCGGATGCGAGAGCCGGGATTTGAACCCGGACGGGTTGCCCCACTGGATCCTAAGTCCTTCACGCATCGTTAGGCTAGCCCCTTGGAGTTTATTCTAGCCGAGAAAACAGCGATCAACAGCCCTGTGCTGGTTCAGCAGATTCCGCCAACTTCGGCAAGTCGTGGAGTTTTTTTGGAGTTTCGGACACTCCGGGGGTCGGCACCGCCGCTCCGAACGATCGCCCGGCGTGAAGGCGCCAGTGAAGCGTTGGACGCGGACACAATCGGGACGACCCAAACATCGACCCGAGCTGTCGGCGCTCGCTGCGGCACAAACTGAGCTATCGTTTTTTGACCGATTCGACGCCGGAGCGGCTGAACCGGTGACGTTGCCGCCAATTCGCCGCTTTTGCTATGCTTGGCCGCAGGAGGGCAAACCAATGGCCAAAAGTCAAAAGTCGATCCGGATGAAAGCAGCGGCAGCGCCAAAGCCGATGCGCCTCAGCACTCGCGAGAGCCTGGCGGACCGCAAGGAAGCCGCGCAGATCGAGCTGATCGAAGCACAGGTGAAAGAAACTCTCGCCCATGCAGAGGAGCGGATCGCATACGCGGAAATGAACCGCGCTCAAGCCGAAAAAGATCGGGAAGAAACGAAGCAGCTCCGCCGCCAGCGCTAGCCTTCACCGCGCTCGATCTTGGCTCGCTTGATTTCCTCGAGCCGCGCGACTTCATCGGGAAGAAGTTCTAGCTTGAGCGGATCCACCTTTGCGATCGCCTGGACGGCATGATGCTTTCGGTCGGCCCGCGGCAGGCGCTGGGCGCCGATGCGAAGTTGTTTTGCCTTGTCGATCATGGCGCGGTTTGCGTCGAGTGTGCGATGAGCCGCGGCCAGTCGGCACGTACGGCAGGGTGTGATCACGATCCGGCGGCCGCAGGAGCAGCGTATCGGCCGGCGGAGCCGCTTCTCGCCTGGCCCCAGCTCGAGGTCTTGCTCACATACGATCTGCCAAGCTGTCTGCCGGCTGATCGTGATCGACCAGCCGTCGAGGAACGCGGCAATCTGGCGTGAACTGGCGCCAGCAGCGGCGAGCCGGCGGACCACTTCGCGGACCGGTTTGGCAGTCGCAGGTCGGCCGACTCGGGCCATCTATCGCCTCGTCGCGGGGCGGTAATTCCGAACTCGACCCCGTCGCGAGGCCGCTTCCAGCATTCACGCAGTCATTCAGCATATCCGGGAATCCGTCCCTGTTTCGCCACCAAATGCTCGGTAAATTACCACCGACGCCAGCGAAACCGCCGTGCGACTTCCTCTCAAAATGCGGCAAGGGCATAGCTCCGGGCGGGAAAAAAACGCATCGTCTCGGCGTCGCCATGAGGCGCTCTTGCGAAGTTGTTGACGGTCGCCGCGTCGTTATGGCAGAATGCCGGCACTTAAACCGAGGCCGAAAGGCTTCAGATTCGGAAGACGACGATGATTCAAAGGGCCGCAACCCTCGTGAACCGTGCGCTTGCCGTGAGGCGGCGCGGGTGCTTTCCGAAGCGCCTAAGTAGCGATTCACGAGGGCTGCGGCTTTTTGCTGCGCTGTTGTTAGCGCGACGGAAAGGGCGCCACGATGATCGCCCTCAACTCTGCCGCATTCTCCGCGGCCGAACCTTGCGACCGGCAACCGCCGGCCGAAGAATCCGCGCCATGCTCGCCCATCGCGCCCGCCCGCGATGCCCGCGGCCTGTCCCCTTCCATGCCGTTGTCGGAGTTTTTCGACGTCTACTTCACGCCCGTCTTCCTCGCCGGCGGCCGCAAGGCGGATGGCACGATTCGCGAATACGAGCAAACGCTGAAATTCTGGCGACTCCTCACGGATGATCCGCCGCTCAATGAGATCGACACGCTCGTGTTGACCAAGTTTTTCGACAGCTTCCGCCAACGGACTGGAAAAAGCGGTCGCGGGAAACTCGCCAGCAACACGGTCCGCAAGCACGCTATTGCCCTTCAGGCAGTGCTCGACAGAGCCGGGCCGTTTAGACGCGACAGTAGAAACAGCCGCAACGCGGAGCTGCTCGAGCGCGTCCCTCTCGTCGAAAAGCCTGGCATCCAGATCAAGGAAATCAACGATTGCATGACGCTTGCGGAGATCGGCCAGTTTCTGGACGGCTGCGATCTAGCCAAGTCGCCGCGCGGCCTGAATATCTCGCCCTGCGATTTTTGGCGGGCGATGGTGACTGTGATCTACAACTGCGGCCCGCGAATTGGCACCTGTATGGGGCTTCGCTGGTCGTGGCTCGAAAAGGACGAGCACGCGCAATGGTTCGCAATTCCGTCCATCGCGGATAGCTGCATCGGAACCAGCGCAAACAAGTCGAAGCGTCACTTCAAGATGTACGTTAACAGGCACGCCTCGGCGGCGCTGCAGATCGTGCGCGGCTGCTGGGAAGGCCGATCGCCGCGCATCGACCCCGACTTCGTATTTCCGTGGCTCGGCACACCGAAGGCCCTTCAAGTCATGCGGAGGCGGATCCTTGCGGGGCTGGACATTGTGCCCGCGCGGCAAGAGATTCTTGGCTTCCATTCCGTGCGGAAGGCGGCCGCGACGGCCATTTCGCAGATCAATCCCGCCGCGACTGCCGCCTTTTTGGGGCATCGGACTCGCGACATTGCACTTAACCATTACGTCGATAAGAGCGTGCTGCTCGATGCGATCGAGAAGCTGCCGCAGCCGGCGAGCGCGTTCGATCGTCATCCGCAGCGGCTATTGCTGAGCGAGCGCGGGACCGCCGTGCTATGGAAATGGGAGCGACTGATCGACACGAACGACCGACGGCGCGCCGAGAATCCGGCAGTTAGTGACCAGGAGATTCTGGACGCCTACCATTGGCGCTATCCCCACCTGCCGACGGCCACGCTTGAGCAGCTCAGAAATGCGCGCCGACCGTCGGCCAGGCTAAGGAGCGGGATGCCAGCAGCTTCGCAATGTGACGGGCTGACAGGCGGTAGCGAGCCGACGGTTCCCGAGACGCCGGCGACCGTGGAAGCATCGCCGCCGCGGCCATCGTCGGAACCGACGACGAGTACCGCATCGCCAACCACGGTGCTGCTCGATCGGCACTGGCCACAGTCGCCGATCGAGATCATCGGCCCGCAGCTCCGGATCGCCGACGGCTTGTCGTTGCCGCCCGAAGCCGTCACGCAGACCTTTGCCATCTTGGCAAAGCGCGGAGTCGGCAAAACCCACACGGCAACAGTGCTCGCCGAGGAAATGCTCAAGCTCGGGCAGCAGATCATCGTCTACGATCCGACCGGGGCTTGGCACGGGCTCAAGAAATCGGCCGACGGAAAGGGACCAGGCCTGCCCGCGGTAGTGTTCGGGGGCGAACACGCCGACGTGGAGATCCACGATCCGGACTATTCGGGCGCCCTTATTGCGAGCACGATCATCGACCAGCGAATCTCCGCGGTGCTTGATTGCAGTCTGCTCCGCGGAAATGACCGAAGCACGTTCCTGGCCGATTTCTTCGAGACGGTCTACCACGGGAACCGATCGCCGCTGCATCTTTTCTTGGATGAGGCGCAAACGATCGTGCCGCAGCGGCCAAAGGGAGGAGCTGAAGGGACGCGACTTTCCGTCGCCGTGGAAGACTGTTTCTTGCAAGGCCGCCGCCGCGGAATTGGCGCCACGATCATCAGCCAGCGGCCGGCACTCGTCAGCAAGGCCGTTACCACACAATGCGAGGTACTCATAGCAATGCGAATGGTCGGCGCCCTGGACCGGCGGGCGATTCAGGAATGGATCGCCGTTCACGCTGAAGATTCTCAGCGGGCCCGCGCCATGATCGCCAGCCTACCGTCGCTCGGCATTGGTGAGGGCTGGGTTTGGTCCCCCGGCTGGCAAGACCTATTCCATCGGGTAAAGTTCCGCCTGAGGGAAACGCTGGATACATCCGCCACGCCGACGCCGGAAATGACGATGCTCGAGCGGAAGCCATCAGCGCCGGCGGACCTGGCCGCGATCGCCGAGCAGCTCCGCCAGGCGGCAACACAGAAAGCCGCCGGCCGCGAGCATTCCGCGCCAAATACTCGAAAGACGCCGCCCGCACCTGTAGGGAACGGCCTCCATGCCGTTCCGGGAACTGCTCGCCATCACCGGCGAGGGCGGCCGACATCGCCGCGGCCAGCGATAGGCGATCGACTGCCGGCCGCGCCGCAATTGGATCCACCCTCGTCGCCCCCGGCGAGCCTGCAGGCGCGATCGATCTTTTCGCGGATTGCATCCGCAGCCCGTAGCGCGATGGCCAGCATCGTCGGCCGCGGCGATGCATCCAGGAAGCCGGCAGAAGGAGGCGAACGGAGGTGGCGCGATTGTCGTATTACCGAATTGTTTGAAGCCTGGTTCCGCCCGTTGCTGTTGCGGGGAAGGACGCACGCCAGCGAGATTGAATCGTTTGCCGAAGCTGTCGCGCTTTGGACAGAGCTGGGCGACGATCTTCCAATCCGGAAAATCGACGAACGATCAATCGAGAAATATCGGCGTGGGCTCCTCACTGCGACGCACCGCATAGGGCTATTCGCCGGGGAGGGCCTGCCCGCCGAAGCTCGGTCGCATCATCTGCTTTGCATTAGAACCCTGCTCAATTCCTGTCCGCGGGATTAATATGGACACGTGAACACTATGAATCACAACGCGACTTTTCATCCAGAAATCCGACCGCGACCCTCCGGCCGCCGGGCATGTCGCGGGTCCTTTCCGGGGCCCCCCCGTCCGCGCGCGGCTGGAAAGCTGCGTTTTTTTTGCGCGAAACACTGAGAAAATTAGTTTCTTCTTCTTCTCCCCAGCTCCTTTTTCTTCCGAGGTGACCAATGCCGAAGCGCAGTTCGAAACCCCAGAGCGCGCCGACCAGGCCACGGCCGACTAAAGCCGAATTCGCAAGCGCGCTCGGGATTTCACCGCGTCAGGTTCAGAACCATTTCGCCGCGGGCTGCCCGAGGACTTCGATCGCCGCGGCCAGGCGCTGGCGGGCGGAGAATATCCGACTTGGCGAAAAGCGTTCAGGATCCAAGAGGGGCCGCGCCGAGATCATCGCGCTTGGAATCGCGAAGCTATTTGAGGAAGTCCGCGGCAGCAAACTCGCTAATCAGATTGCGGAAGGCAATACGATCCCGCTCGCCGAGGCTGAACGGTTCTTGTCCGAAATGAATCTGCGAATCAAGTCGCGGTTGGAAGCCATCCCCGATGAACTCGAGATGGGGTTCCCTCCAGACCAGCGGATTGAGGCAAAACGCAAATTGCAGGACGCTATCCGAGCGTTGCTGCACGAAATGGCCGACCCAAACTTCTTGAGGAAGCCGCTCCCGAAGGTCCGCAAGTCGCGTAAGAAGAAGTGATTTTTTCGAGGATTTCAGGGCTTTTCCGAGTGAATAGCAGTTTGTAATTTGATTGCATCGGGTCGCCGCTAGCTACGGCTCAGGTCCGTCGCGTCCGCGTGGAGCATTCCCCACGTGGCGCGTCGGCCGCCCGTCGAAGACTAAGGAATGCCTCTTATGCCGGGCGACGGCGAAAACGATCAATTCCTCGAGGGGCGGAAGCTAGATTCCGCGCGCACAACCGGTTTTCAGGTACCGGCGACGGAGCCGCAAGAAGCGCGCGCGCATGGCTCCGACCCGAACGATCTCGATCAACCCGCGCCAATCATCTCCTTTCCGTCGCCGGCCACAAGGTACATCGATGCCTTGCCCGCGAGAGGTTACCGCAACGCCTTGTCCATCTTCTATGGGGCGTTCTTCAGGCCGTGGGTTCTGATCGACCGCGGAGTACCTGAATCAGAGATCGAAGAATATGGCGAATCGGTTCGGCTTTGGGAGCGGCTCAGGTGCGAGCAGGATCTCGATCGGATCGATCGCCGCGCTATGTCGCTCTTCCGCGACCGCCTCGGACCAGAGCTCGAGCGGTGCGAGGGCGAACCGCCGGATCCCTCGCTAATCGAGAAGCACATTGACAAGATCGCGACGATCCTCGACGTGGCCGGCTACGCCGACGGACGCAAAGGTGAACGGACCGAATGGGCCAGAAAGCTCCTCAACGAAATCACGATGGTCCCGCGTCCGCCGACGGTGCCCGAATCGGTCGTTGTCGCCCATCGCGAACACGTCCTGCTTTTTGCCGAGGCCGCGGCGACCGCCCGCGAGCCGACGGCAATCGGAATTGAGCCGGCCGCATTCTGGCGGGCACTCATTGCGGTCCTCTACAACACGGGCATTCGGATTGGCGCGGCGCTTCGCCTTGAAAAAAGTTGGATCGCCGAAGACGAGTCGGGCAAAACGTGGATCCGAGTTCACCTCGGCCGTTGGGATGACGATCGCCGGCTTGGCGCCTTGAACCCTCCGCTCATCTATCTGAATTGTGAAGCGTGCAAAGCCACGAAAGCGCTCGACGTCGCCGTTGCCCCAGACATGGACGCGGATCTGCTCGTTCCCTGGCGGCACAGCCCATCGTTTCTGACGACGATCAGAGCGGAGATTCTCGCGCGATCGAGGATCCCCGCCGAGGCGCGTCTCGTTGGATTTAACGGTTTTCGCGCCCCGATCTTCGAGCTAATGCGGCGCGATTGTTGGATCGATCATTATCCGATCCACGGGCAGGAGCGGCTTCGAGCCTGGACGGCCATGTGCGATGCCATTCCGCCGCTGGGCTTTGAATTCAAATAGCGGAGCTACGAGCACTTTGAAAGGAAGCGAAGCCATGCCGCAGAAAAAGCATTGTTGCCGTCCTCCCGTTCCCCGTGCCATCGCCGCGATTGCCCGCGAACTGGCAATTTCCGGCGGCTTGTCACAACGCCAGATCGTCATGCAGCTCAAGAAGCGATCCATATCGATCTCGCTCGCGACAATTCAACGGATTCTCGCCGGCACGCGTCTATGCGACAGCCTGCCAGAGGACGCAGAATTGCCGCTCCCGCGCCCAGACGAACTGAGGGCCGGTGAAAGCTGGTGCGCTCCGCCGCAGCGCTGCCCGGATTGTGGTGCCCTGATCTTGATAGAGCCGTGCCGCACATGCCGAGTGCGACGGCTGGCGATGAGGGGGATCTGATGGCGTTGCCCCGTCGCAAATCCGCTACGGCAAAGACGCACAAGGCGCCGCAACCCGCGCCGCCCGCTTTCGAACTATCAGCGGCGTCCGAAATGCTCGAGCAATTGACGGAGACGTTTCGCGATCTGCGCCTCTGGGCGCGCGAGACGATCAAGCCCAAGGATCCCGAATTCCCTTTGGACGATCGACCGGAGCCGATCATCTGGCCCGACGGGCATTCTCCGCTTGGTATGCCGCTTTCCGCCCTCACTTTGACTGAACAAGGCCAGACCTTCTATGGCCTGTTCTTTTCCTCCTTCGAAGATTGGGATTCGATCCAGGCCGCGATCGAGAGCAACGCCAAAATGATTCGCCGTGCGGCCCTGGCCGGCAGCGGGCCGATGCGCATCGGTGCAATCTCCGAGCGATCGGCGCACGAGGTGGCGTTGCGATTGCTTGATCCCTTCGACCGTTTGCGCAGCGCACAGAATCATCCGAATGCCCGCAAGATCGCGTGTGCCGAAACGCTGAAGCCTGGCATGTTGCCGGATGCGCTGATCGGCCTGGTTCACAAGAACATTTGGCCGGAGGCATACGCCCTTCCCGAACGAATTGCAGAGGAGCGCGAGCGATGGCTCGATCAGGATCCCGGGGCCCACCCGAAAGCAAAAAGACGTGGTGGGCGGAAAACTGACGCGCTTATGCTCACGTTGATCGAGGAAAATCCGGACGCGGCGGGCTGGTCGCAGCGCGACTGGAGGAAGGGGATTTGGGATAGATTTCAGGTTTCCCGTGCATTGTCGACCATTGGCGATACAAAGGTTTGGAAAGAGCAGGAGCTGCTCAGATTCGATTTGCAGGCCCAACGGGCTCAGGACCGCCGACGTCGCTCATAGTTTGATCTTCAAATAAGCGGCGATTTTCGTCGAGAATCGCCGCTTTTTTTGCGCGCCCGGTCGCGCGCCCGGTTGTGTCTACCGGTCGGGCGCGCGGCTTTATAGAGGATGAATTTGTGGCAAACCCGAAAGATGATGAGCAGCTCGACCAAAGCCCGGCCACGCTGGTCGCGATCGCCCGCGCCGCCCATATCGCCGGCGACCAGGACCTCGAGCGCGCCGCAAGAAGGCAGCTCGATCAGCGGTTCGCGATCAAAATCCAATTCGGCATATCGCTCGATCGGTCGCGATTAAGGGGGCCTTTGGCGTGAAGCTCGACGCCAGCGATATTACCGACTTGAAACCGCTAATCGAGACGGTCGCCCGAGCGGCGGTTGACGAGATTCGCCGCGATGAGGCTGCGCTCGATTCGCGACGCCTGGCCTACCCGGAGGCCGAGGCCGCGGCGATCCTGGGCGTGCGGAAGCACGTGCTGGGGGCGGCCAGGCGAGCTGGACTGCTCCAGGCTTCCCGGCTGGGAAAGCAGACGCTTTACTCGCGCGACGAGCTGCTCCGATTCCTCCGCGATGGAGGCGTCGACCGGTGATGCTCGATCATTGCCAACGACTACTTAGGCGAGAGGATCCACCCGCGCCGCTATAGGGCAAGCGCGCGTTTCACAAAGGAGATGGACCGCCGCGGCGTGGAGGCAACCTCGCGGCCAAACAACAGAGAGGAGGAATTGAAATCGCCGAGGGGCCGGGATTTGCCCCTTTGCCCCTTTGCCCCTTTGCCCCTTTATGGCCGCCAAATCATCCACGCAGGAGCAAATTGCCGTTCGCCGTGTCTTGCGGCCCGGCGCGCTCGAGGTGCCACGCGGCATTTTCGTCAGCGAGAGCATAACCTGGCAGCCGCGGTGGCTGTGGATCGCGCTTTGGAATCTCGCCGGACGTCGAGCGGGGACTGTCACGACCAGCAAGATCGAACTGGCCGGCTTGCTCAAACGCAACGAGTTGCGATCGATCGACCATTACATCGAACACTTGGAAGCCGCCGGGGTGATCGAATCCCGCAACGAACCGCACGGGCTACTTTGCCTGTACGTGCATGACCCCGACCTTGCCGACCCTTTGTATGCGAGCCGTGGCCGTTCAAGTGGCCGGTTGCTGTTCGACAAATTCTTCTCACCGGACGACGCGCCCATGCTGGTAGAACTCCCCGCGCCGATTCTCGCGGCCAGCACAACTCGCATCGAAGATGGCGCGGCGTTTTCACCGGGAAAAACGCCGCGGGTGGCAACAACCATTACCGGGGAAAACGCCGTGCCATTGACTCCGCCACCAGCGCTAGAATCGACGGTCGACGAAACTCCCAAACGGGTTGCGCCAAAATATGGCCATCCGGCCACGGCGAATCTCCCGGTAAAAACGCCGGCACGGAATTCGCTTTTTGGAGGAGGAGGAGGTTTGAAATTCAAGATACCTCCTCCTCCGTCACCGAGCGGGCTGACGCCGAAATTGCTGGAAGCGAAGCTCCAATCGATCGGACTGGCGCTAGCAAAAATGGCCGTTAGTTCGGCGATCGACGCGGGGTTGAGCCTGTCGGAAATCGCGTGGGCCATCGCCTTTTGGGACGCCAACAGGCCGGCATGGGAAGTGGGCGTCCTGTATCATCGCTTCGTCGAGGTCAGAAACCCACGACTCCGAGTCGATGAGGGCTGGCCAAGGCCCTCGACCGCATGGACGAAGGCACACACCCGCCAGACCGACGCCACAATTGGCCGCCGCGCGGAGCATGAGCGCGATCGGAAGCGCGCCGAATCGGAGCGCGAGATCGCGGCGGACCTTGAGCGCCGGCTCGGTCCGATGCTTGACGGGCTCAGTCCGGACCGGCTCAACGAGCTGGCAGCCGAGCGGCTCGCCGGCCAACCGATTCTCGAGAGACAATTTCGGCGCCACGGCGTGCGATCCGCACTTGTTCGTGAGCGACTTCTCGCCGCACTCGCCGATCGGGAGGTGACCGCCGATGCGACGTAGCTGCAATGATCTTGACTCCGCGACCGGCCTTCGTAGCAATGTCCGACGTGGAAGACAATCTCGAGGACGATGAGGAAGACGATCTCGACGGCTTCCTTGTCTGAAAGGTGAGCGCATGATCGCAATGAGCAACGACGTTGAACTGCCGGCGGCTTTGTTGGCCGCGGCGGAAGCCTTTTCGTTCAGCGAGGCAAACCTGATCGCGGCGCCGCGGATCGAGCAGTACTTCGGCCCGTGGGCCGTCGAAGAAATCCAGTTTCAGGCGGCCGTCAACGTGCTCAAGCGGATCGATATTCGCGCCCACGTCGCAGATTCGCTGGCCTCGAGCACGAACCGACAACCGCCCCGCGCCGCTCGCCGAACCTACAGCATGGCCGGATCGACCGCAATCGTCCCACTCAGCGGCGCGCTGATGAAGGCCGAGTCGAGCTTGAACCTTTCGACGTCGACCGTGTTCGCCCGCCGGCAGGTCCGCCAGGCGGCCGCGGACGAAGGCGTAGCGGGGATTCTGCTCGTGATCGATTCGGCCGGCGGTACCACCGCCGGCACAAGCGACCTGGCTGCCGATGTAGCGCGGGCCGCCAAGAGCAAACCGGTTTTGGCCTACTGCGAAGATCTATGTGCAGCGGCCGCGTATTGGATCGCCAGCCAGGCCACGAAGGTTTTCGCCAACGCGACTGCGATCGTGGGCAGCATCGGGAGCTTCATGGTGATCGAAGATTCGAGCCAACGCGCTGAGAATGAAGGCGTGAAGGTCCACGTCATCCGGGCCGGAAAGTTCAAAGGGGCCGGCTGTCCGGGGACTCCGATCGATGAGGAGTTTCTAGAAAACTGGCAGTCGATCATCGACAACCTCAACGAGCATTTCCTGCGTGCCGTGGCCGCGGGCCGTGGGCTGTCGCCCGAGGCGGTCCGCGAGCTGGCCGACGGCCGCGCCCATCTCGCGGCGACCGCTCAAGCGAAGCGGCTGATCGACGGCGTGAAAACGATCGATGAAGTGCTGGCCATGTTCCCCAAAAAATAGGCCACCGAATGGCGGCAAACACCAAATCACAGTTTCCAGTTTTCCACCCAAAGCCAGAGGAGAGAGTGATCATGCCCCAGAATTTTCGCAACGCCGGCGCGGGCGATGCCACCGCCAGATGGGACGAAGCGCGGTTCGCCGAAGCCGAAAGGATCCGCAACACGCCGGCCGGCCGGCGGATGAAGGACCACGAAGTAATGGCACAAGCGATCTGCAACTTGGTCGAAAGCGACCCCGAGCTGCACCAGGCCATGCTAGCGGCCGCGCCGTCGGACTATGCGCGGCGAGTCGCGTCCAAACAGCGCCGGAGCGAACAGACCGTTTTACGACGATACGCGTAGCGGAGGGGTGAGCCGAGCGCCGGCGCAGGTTGCACGCAGCGGCCGCCCGGCGCTCGGTATGGCGGGGAGCCGCGAAGTTGACCACGTTTTCAAATCACGTTTTCGGAGGATCAACATGAATAAGAGTGCGAGTATCGACCCGATCAAGGCAATGCGTGACGAGCACGACGCCAAAAAAGAGGCGGCCGAGCGGGCGGTCCATCAGGCGATCGGCGATCTTGAGGACGGGAAGGCGGTTGACCCGAAGCACCTCACACGCATCGCGAATGATGCCGGTCTATCGCCGGATCAATTGGAGGAATTGCGATCCAAGGAAAAAGAGCGACGGCGGCTGGTAGCGCTGGTGGCGACGAAAGAGGAATGCCTGAAGGAGAGGGCCGCATTGATCGAGCGGGCCGGCAAGCTGCGCACCGAGAAGCGGGAAGTGGAGAAGCGGCAGGAACAAGAGCTGCGTGATTTCGACCATCGGATTGGCGAGATTCAAAGCAGCTCGAGCGAACTGAGCGCGCGTCTTCTCGCGATTACCGACGCCGAGATGAAGCTCGCGAACTCCCCCAAGCGGCCTGAGTCGCCGCCAAAGTCGTTTGCGCAAAAGCAGAAAGAGGCGACCGACAAGCTATTGCAGGAAAGGGGCGAGGTGCTGGACAAGGCGGCGGACCGGGAGCACAAGATCCGGGAAGAGCAGCTCCGAAGCGGCCGCAGAGGCTGAAGTCGGATTTGTGCCGCGAGCAGCTCGTGCCTTCGCCACGGCGACCGCGGCGGCGCCCCTCGGCCACGCAACACGCAGAGGGCTTTGATTGGAGAGGATGATTTGAATGCCCGAGGTGCCATGGATCCCGCGAACGTTACTCGTCTTTACCGGATGGCCATTTGTCGCGGCGGGCTTGGCCGTGCATCGCGGCTTGGATATCGAGGCGATCGAATGGCAGGGATTGTTTGTTAGTGACCTGGCCGAGTTGACGCCGCTGGCTTGCAGCGCGATCGGCCGCGTAACCCGGTTTCGGTTCGGTCGGTACCGCGATGCGATGGAGTGTTTTTGGCCCCGCCCGACGACCATCTTCCTCGATTCCTACTACATTGCTGAGCAGACGCGGATCCTGGAACGGATGGCGGCGAATCAGGAGAACGGCACAACGACAACGATCCTCGACCACGGGGAAGCATCGCAGGCAGTGCAAACTCCCGCCGTACGCGCGGGCCGTTGACGCCGCGGAAAAGTGAACCTAACGGAAAACTGCCATGCCAAATCTCATTATCACAATCTCCATGCCGCAACGGATGGAGAATCTGATCAAGCGCGACCACAATCGGATTGCGAAAGAGGCGCTGCGGGCGGTCCTCGAGGAACACCACAAAAAACGGATCCCCGAACATTTCAAGCCCTACGCCCACGCCAAATACGGCTATCGGAACCGGACGACCAAATACCGCAGCCTGAAGGCGCGGCTGGGCCTGGGCGACGTCGACCTGGTCCTGACGGGCGCGACCGAAGCCGAAATGACCAGGAACGCCGAGATCACGATGAGCGGCGCCGCCGAGGGGGCGCAGAAGAGCCTCGGCGGGACGATGACCCTTAAGTTTCCTTTCGGCTCGAAGATGCAGGCGAGCTATGCGAAGAAGTCGCGCAGCTACACCGGCGGCGGCCCAAAGCGCTACGGCGAACAGCCGAAGCGCGGCGGCGTCAACTTGGAGGAGATGAGGCGCGAGATTCAGTTCATTCGCGATGACGAGGCGAAGCAGATGGCCAAACAGTTTTTGGCGGAGTATATGAAGCGCTACAACGCGCTCGACGCCGCGATTAAGGAAATCGAGTACGCACGCGGCGAGGAGCGCCGCGCGGCGGCGGGCTGGTAGTCGCGCGTTCGCGTTTTCAGTCCGCGTTTTTCAAAAGGAGGTTGCAGCCGATGCCTTCCCGCCAAGCCCCCACGATCCGCGTCTACTTCGACGGCACCGAGCAAAAGTCCGTCCGGGCCATGAAGGTCCAGCGGTCCGCCGGCGGACATCGTTTGGATCACTGCGTCGTGCGGCAGGACCTGGCCAAGATGAATCCGCCGCATCGGATCATGGATTTCGGCGTCGAGCAGGCTGCGAAGGTCAAGTGCAAGATCACCGGCCAGCTTCCCGACGGCGGTGATGAGTTCGTCTACTTCGACGGGATCCTCACCCAGACCCGCGTCGTGATCGACGGCGGGGACGAGGTGCTCGAGTATGTCGGGCAATTGGCCGAGTATCTGTTCGGAGTGCCGATCATCGGCCAATACGTCGGCACTCCGGAGGGAGACTACACGCCGATCGACGCCCCCCTGGTATTCAACCCCGAGATCGACGGCAGCACATTCGGCAACAAAGACACGGCCGTCACGATCGAGGACTTTCCCCCGCTCAGCCCGCCGGCGTTTTTGGATCCGGAGGCGCTACGCTCGAACGCCTCGCGGCAGGTCTACGGCGTCGATCCGCTGCCGTCGGGCAAAGCGGCCGATCCGGCGCAGCTCTGGAAGCTCTCCGAGGCCGTCGAATACCTCATGTTCGCCGGCAACACCGAGAACGATCAGACGATCGAGAACGCCGGCGACACGGCCATGGTGGTCGATGACGAGAAGGATCTGGTGCGCGATATTCGCCTGCCGCAGGGACTCTATTTGCCGGCGGCCCTCGACCATCTGCTCGAGCCGCTGGGATACAATTGGTTCGTCGCGGCCGATCTCGACGGCAAGGGGCGGACGATCCAGGTTTTCAAGCGCGGCACGGGGACCGACCAGGTCGCCGTCTCGCTCCAGCGCCCCGGCGACTCGCTCTCCACGGACGTCACCGACCAAGGTTCCGACGCGGCCCGGCTCGATGTGAACTACGATCTGGGCTCGCTCTATAACCAGATCGTCGGCCTGGGCGATTACGTCGAGATCGAGAGCACGTTCACGCTTTCCCCGGCTTGGAACGATTCGGAGGATTCGACGATCCTCCAGATTCATCTCCTCAATCGGAAAAACAAGGGTTTCGACCAGAGCCCTTTCCGCGACGTGGGTAGGCGCTATGTGCTGAACGAGGCCGGCGACTACAACCAACGACGCAGTGGCCTCGATACGTTCGACTTCGTGTCGTTTCTCTCCGACCCGGTGCTCGACGACAACCCGGACGCGGCATTGCCCAAACGCCGGAAGTTTCACCCCGCGCTCACGCTCGGCGCCGATCTGCGGCCGATCGGCAATCCTCAGGGGTGCACGATCGAGTATTACGAGCCGATTCTGGGCGGCCAATCCGGCTGGAAACTGATCAGCGGCGGAGTGTCGATTCTTCCGACCGAATGCGGGATCTATCTCAATAGCGACGAACTCCCGGAATGGGTTTACCGAATTTACGCAACGACGAAAGCTCCGCCGCAGGTTCGAATTACTGCAACGGTCCGTTTCGATCTGCGGTTGCGCGGCAAGGCAGAAAAACAGGACACGTCCCCAAATGGCCTCACGCACGAGCTGGTGCTCGATTGGGCTCATCTATTTCGGTATCGGCAGGTCGATTCGACCAGCCAATACTCCGGCGACATCCAGTCCGGGAATCTCTCGGCCCTGCAAGACGACGACACCGAAGCGATCCAATCCTACTGCGAGCAGATCCGCGACGCTTGGGACATGTTGGCGATCAACGGCGCGATCACGATCGAAGGAGTCGACGACTTCCGCGCCGACCCGCCCTACGAGATCGGGCAGAGCGTCACGGCTGTCCATGGCCGCAATATCAGCTTGAACGCCCGCGCTTCGGGCGACGGCCGCGGCGAGGCCTTCCCGCAGATCGTCGGGATCACCTACGACTTCCAGCGCCAGACCACCACGCTCCAGCTCGAGCGCTATCGCGAGAAAGTCCGGTTCTTGAAAGAAGCCCACGGCGAGATCACGGAGATCGGACCGCAAGCGCGATGAAACATGGAAACGGGAACGGCCAGAGAAGCGGGGGACGTTAAACGCCAGAACGTCGCGGAAGCGCTCGCGCTCCTTCTCAAGAAATTAGACGATACCGAGCCTGAGATCGACAACTTGCGCCGCGAATTGCGCGAGAAAACGAAGGGGCTTGCGAAACATGGAGACGGGCTGGATTGATCGAACGTGGATTGAAGGCGGCCGAATCCGCGTTGCGGAGAGTGACGAAGTGGTGCATTTCAAGTGGCCCGATTGCACCATCAACCCGAAAGACTGCGGCCACGGGACGCAGGTTATGTTTCACGTCATCATTGAACGCGGCAAGCGCGGCGCCATCGGAGTGGTGCTCCGGCCGCCGAAAAATGCGGGATGAAAACTATTTGACTTTCAAGCGGTCGGCGCCCAGAATGCGGGCCGTCGGCCGCGGTGCCTGATAACACCAAATCCGATCGCCAGCATCGGCACAAACGAAGGCTTCTTGATGCCATACCAAATGTTCCCAGACCGCCCGTAGCGGGCTTGTCGCAAGGCGAGCCGGCGTCCCCCTTCGGACGCTTATTAGCGCTACGGGCGGCCTGGGGGCGTTTGGCCGCGCCCGATCGGCGCGGCGGAGGGTTCCAGTATGAGAGCCTGGCTTTTCCAACCCTACGCGCGAAAGCTCAAGCTCGGCGCGGAGGATTGCCCCTGGTCGGTCGGCTGGTATGACCCCGAGGGCCGCAAGAAATCAAAATCGGTCGGCTCGAAAAGCGCTGCAGAGAAGCATCGGCAGAGGATCCAAGGGCAGCTCGCCGCGGGAACTTATGAAGACGTTTCCCGCAAGCGCTGGGATGAATTCGAAGCCGAGTTTGAATCGAAGGTCATGGCCGGGATGGAAGATGGCACGCGCGAAGCGACTCGGCATGCGCTCAACCATTTCATCAGAATCACCAGGCCGATGAAGATGCAGGCGATCACCAGCAAGACGATCGCCGACTACATCGCGGCCAGGCGGCTCGAGCCGAAGCATCGGCCACGGCCTGCGAAACGCAACTCTGAGCGACCTCGGCCGGCGACCGGTACTGTCGCGAGAGTTTCGCCGGCGACAATCAACAAAGAGCTGCGCACGATCCGCGCCACGCTGAACAAGGCCGCCCGCTGGGGATACCTCGCGAAGACTCCGGAGATCGAGTTTCTCCGGGAACCGGGAAAGCTCCCCATTTACATCCCGCCCGAGCACTTCGCGAAGTTGTACCGTTCCTGCGATTCGGCACGCTGGCCGGCGCAACAGCCCTATGCCGCCGCGGATTGGTGGCGAGGGCTGTTGATGATGGCCTATATGACCGGCTGGCGGATCGGCTCGCTTTTGGCGGTCCGTTGGGACGATGTTGATCTGAAGGCCGCGACCGCGGTTAGTCGGCACGATGACAACAAAGGGAAGCGCGATCAAAAAACTCCCCTCTATCCGATCGTGGTGGAGCATCTCGCGAAGCTGGTCGGTTTCGATTCCAAGGTCTTCCCTTGGCCCTATTCGCGCCGATCGATCTGGACCGAATTCGAAAAAATCGGGCTGGCCGCCGGTGTCCGACCGGAGGACCGGAAGAAGCCCCATTACACGTTCCACGATCTCCGGCGGTCGTTCGCCACGATGAACGCGGCGGCGCTCACTCCCGAGGCGCTCACGTGCCTGATGGGGCATACCGATCATCAGACCACGCAGAGGTATATTAACCTCGCGGAGCAATTGAGACCGCGCCAATTCAAGCTCTTCGTCCCGCCGACAACCGTGGTGGCCGACGCCGGCTGAGCCGTGCTGTTCGTCTTCAAGGTGTCGGTCTGACTACGTCCGCCCGGTGGAGTTTTTTTGGAGTTTCAGTCCAGTTCCGGCCGCCGATCGGACTCGGGCCGAGCCGACTTTCGGCCGGGAAAATCCGGGAAATGCGAGAGGAGGGATTTGAACCCACACACCTTTCGGTACTGGATCCTAAGTCCAGCGCGTCTGCCAATTCCGCCACTCTCGCAAAGAGTTACGCTGTAATCATTTGAGCATCGTTTGCTCGGGTGTCAATTGGATTGCCCGGCGTCCGGCTTAAGTCGTTCGCGGCTCGTTATTGTCGCGCTGCCTTCTCCATGCGGACATTGAAGCCAAGTCGCGATGTCGCATGGAAAGTCTCAATTGGCCTGACCTTACGATGAGCCGTGTCGTCGCGAATAATAGACCACGCTTGACCGAGCGGCTTCCGCAGCTAAGCTGAAATCTGAGGTTTGCGGCCCGATCGGAGATTCAACGGGGCTGGGCCGCGAGCGGGCAGAAAAAGCGTTGCAAGCGTTTCCACAGGGTGCGATGAGTCGATTTCGCTTTGAGGTTGCGACGGCGGAGGATGACGCCGAATTGCGGCGGGTGCTTGCCGCCACGCCGATGCCGGGACATGTTTCCGTCAGCTATCGTCGCGAACCGAGCTATTTCGCCGCGGCCGCGGTCAGCGGCGGGTTTCATCAGGTGCTTGTCGTCCGCGACGCCGAGGCTGGCCGAATTGCCGCCTTCATCTCGCGCTCGGTTCGCTCGATGCGGGTCAATGGCCAGCCCGAGCCGATCGGGTATCTGAGCGCTTTGCGGGCGTTGCCGCAGTACCGTAGCGGCGGCCTTTTGGCGCGAGGCACTGCTTATCTTCGGCATCTGCATTCGGATGGTCGGGCGAAGCTCTACCTGGCGACCATTGCCGAAGGGAACGACAAGGCAATTAGCGTGTTGACTTCGGGGCGTTCCGTGCTGCCGGCGTTTCATCCGGCCGGACAGTACTTCGGACTTGCGGTCCCGATCTCAAGACGCCGGCGCCGCGTCAGTTTTTCCGCCGGTGAGACAACGCTGGCCGAAGCTCGGCCGGAAGACCTGCCGGAGCTTCTCGACTTTCTGCGAATATGGGGACCGCGACGGCAGTTCTTTCCTGAATACGGCCCGCACGATTTTTTTCACGACGAAGCGACGTTCAAGGATCTGCAACCGAGCGATGTGCTCTTGGCGCGCCGCAACGGTCGGCTGGTCGGCACAATCGGCGGCTGGGACCAACATGGATTCAAGCAATCGATCGTGGAAGGTTACGGCGCCGCCCTGCAATGGGTTTCGCCGGTTTATAATCTATGGGCGTCGGTGCGCGCGAGGCCGGGGCTCCCGCGGCCCGGTTCAGAGCTGCGCTATTTGACGGCGGCGATCCCGGTCGTGGCCGACGACGATCCCGAAGTGTTCCTGGCGCTCGCGCGGGCGGTGCTAGCACGAGCCGCGGGGGGCGAGCATCAATATTTGATGCTGGGACTGCACGAGCGCGATCCGTTCTTGCCCGCCGCGCGGCGGTTGGGAGGTAGAACGTACGCGGGTCGGTTATACTTGGCTTGCTGGAATGACGGCGAGGAATTGCGCGAGCGAGTCGACGATCGCCCGCCATACATGGAACTTGGATGCATGTAACGGGCGACGGGCGTCAGAACACGAACGGCGCCGTGTTTTGAATGCGCCGACTTCACAACAGAGGGTAGACAATGCGACTTCAGGGGCGTCTGCGGCAGGTTGCCGACATTAGGAAACGCGAGCGAAATCAGATGTTCGCTCTGATGAATCGGCATTTTGCCAATGTGCAACGCGCGCAGTTCGACGCCGATTTGGATGAGAAGCGGTGGGCGATTCAAGTGGTCTGTCCGGCGACAGGCAAAATTCGCGGCTTTTCGACGCAGACGCTGATCGAGCAGCGGTTTGAGGGGCGGCCGATCCTGGCCGTCTTCTCCGGCGACACGATCGTCGATCCCGGCCATTGGGGGCAGAACCTCGTCGCCCAGGTCTGGACGCAATTCGTATTCTCGTTGTTCGATGCCTATCCCTACGCTGAACTTTATTGGTTCCTGATTTCGAACAGCTTTCGCACCTATCGCTATTTGCCTGTCTTCTTCCAAGAGTTCTATCCCTCGTTCCGCGAGCCGACGCCCGATTGGGCAGTGCGGCTGATTGACGCCCTGGCTGGCCCGCGGTATCCGACGGCCTACGACTCGGCGACGGGCGTCGTGCACGGGCATTTGTGGTCCGGCTGCCGGCCGCGGAGCGCCATCGCCGGAGTGACACCCGAGCGCATGCGCGATCCGCATATCGAGTTCTTCGCCGAGCGAAACCCGGGCTACGTTCACGGCGACGAACTCTGCTGCATCGCTCCATTGACGATCGAGAACTTCACCATGGCTGCGCAGCGGATCGTCGGGCCATCAAGGGAATTGCTGCCGGTGCGACTCTGATCTAACTCGTCTGGCGGATGGCGAACCGTCGGTTTGTGTCGAAGATCGCGAGCGCACGTCCCGACGCTGGCAGCGTCGGCGACGATGTCATGCCATGCGTAAGATCTCAACCGACGCAGGGCGCACGCTCACGCCGCCGGCTCGTTCAGTTCCTTGAGCGCGTCAATTGCCTTGGGGCGGGTGGCGGGCCAGAGCCAAGCGGTCTTTAGCCGAAATCCGGTCACCGCACTCGATACGAGCCAGCCGTCGAGTTCGGCAATCTGCTCGTAATTCTGCTTGTCGGTAAGAACGTAAAGCTCAACATGTTCCGACATTGGATCGATCACCCAATACTCGCGCACCCCCGCGGCCTCGTATTCCAAATACTTGATGCGCCAGTCGCGCGCCTCACTCTCGGGGGAAACGATCTCCATGATCATGTCGGGTGCGCCCTCGACGTGATTCTCGCGGACTCGATCCGCGCGAGCGTTGGAAACGAACAGAATGTCGGGCTGGCGACGAGTGCGCTGCTGCGCGAAACGCACTTGCGATTCGGGACCCAATATGATCCCGAGGTCGCGCTGTTCGTTGAAGTCACCTAACAATCGTGCGAGCCAGTGGAACAGCTTCGTATGCCGGTTGCTCACGGGCGACATCATAAACAGTTCTCCTTCGGCCCATTCGGCGCGGCTGTCTTCCTTGAAGCACCAGGCGACGAATTCATCTTCCGTCATGCGCTGCTTGGGCACGATAGGCAAATCGAATAATGCCGCATTGGCGAGCGAGTCTTCGTGTGTTGACATGGCGGAAACTCCTTCATGCTCAGGATATATCGCCGATTGTAGGCGGGCAACAAGCGGCCGAGGCGTTTGCCATTTTTAAATTCGCCGAAATGAATGAAATTCGCGCAACGCCACTTGCAATGCCTAATCGGCTCCGATAGAATCACACGAATAATGAGAATGAGTCTCAATTACCTTAGAGGTTTTCACAAGAAGCCGCTAGTATGAATGAGTTGATTCCCCTCGATCGCCTGCAATCCGGTGAAGTTGCCCAAGTCGTGGAAATCGTAGGGCGGCCCGAACAGGTTCAGCGTATCAATGAACTTGGAATTCGCGGGGGCGTGGAAGTGGCCGTTGTCCGCTCCGGCAAACCCTGCATCCTCCGGCTGGCGGGCCAGACGCTCTGCTTCCGCGCTAACGAATTTCTCAATGTGCTGGTCCGGCCCGCCGTGCCTGCTTAAATGTGGAGCGCCGAGCCAAGGCGAATTGTCTCGGCGCAATCGGGTGTTTGGCCAATGTGGCTGAATGAATTGGCGATCGGGGGCAGCGCTCGGGTGACGCGAGTTACGGGGGCGGACGAGATCAGCACGCGCCTTCTGGAAATGGGCCTCACACCTGGCATCACGCTTGCCGTTCTCGGCGCCGCTCCCTTGGGCGACCCCATCGAATTGGATCTGCGCGGCTACCGGCTCAGTATTCGCAAGTCGGAAGCCGCCCGCATTGAAGTCGAAGCCTTGTAGCGATTGGTCGACAACTTGTCACCTCGTTCTCAACCATGCCTGCCACCAGCACGCCAATCAAGACGCTGACGGTGGCCTTGATCGGCAATCCAAACACCGGCAAATCGACGCTGTTCACGGCATTGGCCGGCGTGCGACAACGGATCGGTAATTATCCGGGCGTGACGGTCGAGAAGAAGTTGGGCCAGATGGAATTCGGCGGCCAGCGGTTCGCCTTGGTCGATCTGCCGGGCACATACAGTCTCGCTCCGCGATCGCCCGACGAAATGGTGGCGGTCGATGTCTTGCTCGGCCGTCGAAGCGATGTGCCGCCGCCGGATGTTGTGCTCTGCATTGTCGATGCCAGCAATCTCGAGCGGAACCTGTATCTCGTTAGCCAGGTGCTCGAACTTGGGCTGCCGACGATCGTTGCTCTGAACATGATCGACGTTGCTTCCGAACGAGGCGTCAAGATCGACGTTGGCCGAATCGCCGAGCGGCTGGGCATTCTGGTGATCGAAGTGCAGGCAAATCGGCGGCGTGGAATCGGTAAGGTTAGGACCGCGCTTGCCGAGGCGATCGGTCGCCCGCGACGGATTGCCACCAGCCCACTGCCGGCCGCGTTCGGCGCGGAGGTGACTCGGCTTGAATCCCTGCTCGCCGCCAATTGCCAACCGATCAACGGCGTCTGCCCTTGGCCGAGGTATTTAGTCGAGCGGCTGCTGCTCGATACGAGTGGTTATCTCGAACAGTCGGCGGTCGCGGGCGGCAATGGCGATTTGCGCCCGGCGCTCGAGGCCGCTCGCCGACGTCTGGCCGAAGCGGACTGTCCTGTCCCGGCGGTCGAAGCGCTGGCCCGCTACGCATGGATCGGCAAGACTCTCGATGGCGCCGTCGCCCGGCCTGCGGTGCGCACCCTGTCGGCCACGGACCGGCTCGATCGCATCTTGACTAATCGCATTTGGGGCACGCTCGTGTTTGCCCTGTTGATGCTGGTGGTCTTTTCGTCGATCTTCGTCGCCGCCAAACCGATCATGGAAGTGATCGACGGCGGCGTGAAGTGGCTTGGCGAACAAGTCGAGGCGGCCTTGCCGGAAGGAGCGCTCCAATCGCTTTTGTCGAAAGGGATCATCGCCGGGGCGGGGAGCGTGATCGTGTTTCTGCCGCAGATACTGATCCTGTTTTGCTTCATCGCCATCTTGGAAGATTGCGGCTACATGGCCCGAGCCGCGTATCTGATGGACCGGCTGATGGTCCGCGTGGGGTTGAGCGGCAAGTCGTTTATTCCGCTGCTTTCGTCGTTCGCCTGCGCGATTCCTGGCGTGATGGCGACGCGGGTGATCGAGAACCGCCGCGACCGTCTCACGACGATCCTGGTCGCGCCGCTGATGAGCTGCTCGGCTCGATTGCCGGTCTATACGCTTCTGATCGGCGCGTTCATTCCGAGTCGGACCTTCCTGGGCGGGTGGATCGGGCTGCAAGGGCTGACGCTGTTTGCCATGTATCTGGTCGGGATCGTCACGGCCGTGATGGTCGCTCTGGCGCTCAAAAAGACGCTGCTTCGCGGGGCCACTCCGCCGTTCGTGATGGAATTGCCGCCCTACAAAATCCCCTCGCCGTCGATCGTGTTGCACAGGATGTTCGAGCGCGGCTGGTCGTTCGTCCGCCGCGCGGGGACGCTGATTGTCGCTGTGGCAGTGGTCGTTTGGGCGCTGCTTTATTATCCGCACAATCCCGCGACCGTTTCCGTGGATCTCCAGCAGCAACAGGCTCGTTTGGAAGCGCGATTGGCTTCAGTGGAAGCTGGCGCTGCGGCAGCCGAAGAGCGAGGGGCGCTCAAGCGAGAGTTGGCGCGGTTTTCGAGCGAGCCCGAGCGCAAGAAGCTCGAAGCAGGCGCCTATCAGCGGCAGAGTTGGCTGGCGTGGATGGGGCATGGGATCGAGCCGGCAGTACGGCCGCTGGGCTGGGATTGGCGGATTGGCTGCGCGGCAATTGCCTCGTTCCCGGCTCGCGAGGTGGTGCTCGGCACCCTCGGCGTGATTTATAATCTGGGGGACGATGTCGATATTCACGACAACGAGGGACAAACGCAATTGCAAGCCGAGTTGCAGCGCGCGACGTGGGACGGAACCGAGCGGCGCGTATTCAATGTGCCGGTCGCGCTGTCGCTCATGGTCTTCTTCGCGTTGTGCGCCCAATGCGCGGCAACGCTGGCGGTGATCAAGCGAGAAACGAACAGTTGGGGCTGGCCGATTTTCACGTTCACCTACATGACGGTGCTTGCCTACCTTGGGGCGCTGGCGACGTTTCAGGTGGGAATGTGGTTGACGACGGGCTAGGGACGAAGAACGGGGCTCGGGATTCGGGATTCGAGGACGCGCAAGCGACTGGGTAAATGACTTTTGATTGGCAGAACACCGTCGCGGTCGCACTGGTTCTTGTGGCGGCTGTCTATCTCGGCTGGCGCGGATGGCGGATCGTCGCGCGCAAAGCCGGTGGCTGCGGGGCATGCTCGAATTGCCCGGCCGACCAATCGCCGGCCGGAAAGCCGCTTGTTTCGCTGGATGCTCTGTCGCCGCCGAAAGCCAGGCAATAGCCAATCGCTGTTGCCTCGAATGCGGCCGAAGCGGTATACCAGAACCGTCGGTCAGGCGCTATTGTGCCAGACACGCGCGGAGATTCCCGAACTCACCATCGAAAATCACCGTAGCGCTTTCTGGGCTGCGATGTCAGTCGCCCGCGGATTGTGGAAGGATTGCAAATGCCGGATGAGACAGGTTCAGCGCGATCGGTGAGTGAGGCGCCAAAGGTCCGCCGCGGGCGGAGCGTGTGGCGGCCCGGCCGGCAGACCGGGGGTTGGTATCGCTCGCGCTGGGTCCGGCGTGGACTCGTCACACTGCTCTTCGTGGCGATGGTGGCCACCCTGATCGTGCTCGTCTTTCCGCCCCTCTATCATCCCAACGCCCAACTCGTATTCTTGACTGGCGCCGATTATCACCCGCTCCGCGCGCCTCCTGCCGCGTACGCCCTCGAGGATTTCGGCGCGCTCGAATCGCTCGACAAGGTGCTCGACAGGCACGGCGCCGAACCCGGTCCGCTACTGCTCGGCCAGATGCGCTCGGCCGGCGCCATGCGCACGCTTTCAGAGGACTTGAGCGGTTCGACTCCGGAAAGCGCGGGCGCGCTGATCGTCTACGTGGATGGTCATGGCGTCTCGGACAACGGCACGGCCTATCTGCTCTGCCGCAACTACGATCCCTCTAATCCAGTCGCCGGCCGCTATCGGCTTCACGACCTGCTGCATCAGCTTAGCGGTTCGGCGGCGGCGGTAAAGCTGTTGATCCTCGACACAGGCCGAATTGAGGCCGATCCGCGGATGGGAATGCTCATCAACGAGTTTCCGCGGCTGTTGCAGCAAGAGGTCGAGCAAACCGGCGACCAAAACCTCTGGGTGCTCACCTCCAATGCGATTCTCGAGCGTTCGCACGTCTCGCCGGCACTCGAGCGGTCGGTCTTCGGCTATTTCGTTGCGCTTGGGTTGCGCGGTGCCGCCGATCTCAATGCCGACAAGGCGATCGACGTCGATGAGCTATATCGCTACGTGCGGGCGAACGTGAGCGCCTGGGTGCGCACGGCGACGGCGGGCCACGAGACGCAAACGCCGCTCTTGCTCTGGGGCGGAGGGTCGAATTTGAATCCGCCGCATTCCCTGCCGGTGCTGCTGCCGGTTTCCATGCCGGCTGGCGGCCGGCCCGGCTTGAAACTGCCGGCAGCTTCGGCCAAGTTTCCCGAGGTCGGCGGTGGCATCGCCTCTCCATATACGAACCGGGCGACACAAGACTTTGTTCCGGTCGCCGCGAAGAGCCAGAAAAAGGTTCCCGGACTGAAACAAACCCGCAAGGCGGCGAAGACCAACGCCAAAGTCTCCAGGAGAATCGACGCGTCGAAAGAAAAGCAGGCGACCGAATCACCGAAAGCCGGAGCGCCCGGTCCGGCCAAGGCTGAACCTTCCGCGCCATCGAATGAAAAGAGCGGTGCTTCGGCAGAGGGAAAGTCCGCGGGGAACGAGAACAAGGAACCGGGATCGTCAGGCGATGGCCAAGCCGCGCCGGATGAAAAAGAGGGTGCCGGGCCCGATGCCGCGGATGAAACGGCCGCCAAATCTTCCCAAGGCAAGCCCAGGGCGCCGTCGCCTCCGCCGACCGCAGGCGGATTATTGGCTCAAGCCTGGCAATTGCGCGACGACATGGAATCGCCCGGCGACGAACCGCGAGCCCTCGACTACGCCCCGCAAACGTGGCACGAATATCAGCAATGGCTTTTGGCGGAAGAGCAACTTTATCGGGCCGGCGACGTCAGCGACCCGAAGGAGATTGCCGCGTCGTTGACGAAGGCGCTGGCGCGGCTGGCCGTCGTTCCGACCCCGCCGCCGCTCGACAAGGACCAGCCGCCGGACCTGGCCTCGCGAATCAGTGCGCTGCGGCCGCAACTTCCCGACGGCGTCGATGCTCCCTGGTCGCTTGCGATGGCCCAGTTTTTTTCCCAGCGAAGCCGCGCGGCGATGTCGCCCGAGGCGATCGACGCGGCGCGAGCGCTCGATCGATTCGCGACGGACGGAACTCCCGCCGAGTTTGCCGCCTGGATCAAGAAGCTCGGCCCAGCCCTCGATGGATTCTCCGAGGCGCGCTGGGCGCGGCAATTGTCCAAGCTGCAAGGACTCGATTGGCCGGTCGTACAGCTTGCCCTGGCGACGCGCCAATTGGGCGAGCAGGTCGTAATCATCTCCCCGACGACGCTTCCCTGGATCCGCGAGCGGTTGGAGGCGGCCGATCGATTGCGGCTCTCCGGCGAGCGCCGATTGACGGATGCGATTGGCACCGATCGCCAAGCCATCGCCACGCGACTGTTTCGGCAGGCGACCGATCTTTATCACGAGTCGGCCGACGACATCGCTGTCGTGTCTGGCGCCACGCAACTTCGCAACGACTTGATGAATCGCGCGCCGTTCTACGTCGCTTGGCGAGAAGCTGCCGGCTGGGAGCCACCCGCTGAGGCCCCGAAAGATGCCGACCTCGTGGCGCTATTCGATCGACTCAGCGAACTCGACGCGACGCTCGCCGCTGCCGATCCAGTTCAATTGGAGCATGTGAACAAGCTGGCGGCCGAGCTGGCGACGCTGGCCGACCGAATTGAATCGGGGTCGGCCGAGGCGAACGTCGCGAATTTGGCCGGTCCCGCACCGGGCGTCGGAAGTGGTTGGCGCATTGAGCTGCTGCTCTCCACGCCGCTCTTAAGCGCTGAATCGCGCGAGCGGCTGCTCGCCGTCGCGGCCGACTCTGAGGCCAAGCAGGCCGCAAACTATCGCCCGGCGAACGTCGATTCGGTCTTCGACCCGATTCCCGGCGCCACGCCGGCGCGCTGGCAGGCGATCGTCGAACGAGCAGAGACTGAAATGGCGCTGGCGCGGCTGGCTGCCGGCCGCGGTCCCGATGCGAGTCGGTTGCTCGACCCGCTCCAAGACGCGGCCGCCGAGTTGAAGGCCGCCGAGCAGCGCCGCGCGGAATCGGGCCAGTCTGCTGCCATTGAACTAGACGAGCCGCTCTGGCTAGCCTGCCGAAAATTCGGCGGCGCGCTTCAGGATTTCTACCATAATCTGCCCGGTCAGGTGGAAACGCTCGTCGCCCAACAATCGGATCTCACCGATGCCGGCAAACGGCCCGCGCGGATCTCGGCCCTGCGCTCCGCCGCGCGAATGCTGCGCTTGGCCGACGTGCGCGACCAGGCGCAAAGCGCCAGCGCCAATCCGGCCGCGCCGCTGGCGGCGGCTTCGCTCTACGACTTACTCGTCTGGCAGAATCAGCGATTGCAGGCTTCACTGGCCGACGCGCCGCCTGCCGACGTCGGCTATTTGGCCGACGCTGCGGCGTCGTATTCCGCGCAAGCCGATCGAATTCCCTTGCAGCCTGCCACTTCACCAGCAGCCCTGCCGCCGCTGGCCGTCAACGGTTCAACGGCGATCAACCTCACGACCGAGCCGGAGCAATTGGTCGAGTTGTCGCTCCATTCGAGTTCGGCCGAGCCGACCGACGTTTGGATCGTCTGCCGGTATTCACCCGAGCTGTTGGACGTTCTGGCCGTCGGCGCGTCGAACGTGTATCACGATCATCTGCTTCGTGCGACGACCAAGAATTCGACCGGCATGCCTTCGGACCAGGACACCGTGCGTCCGGACCGATTGTCGCTGCCTGCCACGTTCCAAGTTCGCGCGGGGGGCACGGAGCCGCTGCGGCTCAAAGTGCGCTCGAAAGCCGGGGCGCGGCAAACGACGCGATTGATCGTCCAAGCGATTTCAGCCGGCGCCTTCGTGCGGCACGAGACCGACGTCGCGCTACCCGCCCCGCAGACGATCGAGCTGGCCGTCGAGGGAGCGCCGGGCACATGGACACAGTCCGACGCTCAGGTCTCGCTCTTTCCATTTCCCAATCGGAAGACCGGCTATCGTTTCAGCTTGATCAACAACGGGCTGACCGATCGTAGCGTCGACATCGAGTTCCTCGCTCTCGACGCTCGATCCTCGGTTTCGCCTCCGGCCGCCGGGCTGGCGGAGGAAGACGCCGCCCGAATGATGGCGCGGTTTGGCCCCATGCGCTCGGTTGCCGTGCTGACTAAAGTCTCGGTCCCCGCCGGTGCCAAGCCAGTTCCCCTTCCGTTCCCCGTGCCCGACGAAAAGAAAGCCGCCGAGCCGGCTAAGCCGCAAGCGAAACTCACTGCGACCGCGAGCGCGGCGCCAGCATCCAAGGCCGCCACTGCGGACGAGCCGCCCGCGCCGCCGCGGCCCGTGCTGGACCGCGGCTTCCTGGTCGTGGTGACCGATCGCGAGACGCAACTCAAGACGATCACTCGGATCGACATCGAGCCGCAGCGGCCCCGGCGCTACGTTCGCCCGCAGGTGGGCTACAATCTCGATCGTGAGACGCTGCAAATTCGCGTCGTTCCGCAAGACAAGGCGCTCTTGCCGCCCGACGGCGTCCACGTCCATGCGGACATTGCGACACCGCTCCCTCCGGGAACACAAGCGCAGCTCGATGCGGACGTGAAGGCCCCCGATTACGTCGCCAATCTGTTCTGCGAGTTGCCGGCCGACGCCGCCAAGGTTGTCACCGTACGGCTCACGGTCGATGGCTACCCGCGGGCGTTCGTCTATCATGTGCCCTGCGGGATTCAATCGAGCGATCTGGCCGAGGAGACAGATCTGCGCGAGGTTCGCATCCTGTCGCCCGCGGCCGAGACAGCATATCGAGCGCCGATCGACAGCATTCCGGTCGATGCCGAGGTCGATGCGCCGCTCGGCGCGTTTCAGAATCCGGACGACGTTCTGGAAATCGGGATCGACGTGGATCGCGACCGCGACCTGCGCGGGGAGCCGAGCGTGCGGCTCGCGGCCGACCGACAAGTGAACATCTGGCTGGATCGCGCGGGGCCGGGCGGGCTCATTTCGCTCGACTCAAATGTCGGCGATTTCCATCTCACCGTGCCGACCCCCGCCTTGCGCAATGCGCGCGTGGACGTGCTCGGCCGGGTCTTTTCCGCGGGCAAGACGGGTTGGAGCGAGCCGGTCGAGATTCTGCTCGACGGCACCCCGCCGCGGGTCGAGCGCGTCGAACTCCTGCCGACCCCGGTTGTGATCGGTCCCGATGTCGAGGCGTCGATCTGGGCAACCGACGACAATCTAAGCGGCGTGGTCAAAATCGAAGTGGGCTTCGACACCTCCGGCCATGGGAAGTTCGACGACACCGTCGAGCCGTTCGAGTTGACCCGTGACGCCACCGGCCGCTGGTTCGGCAAAATTCCCACCAAGCCGCTCGATCCAGGCACGCTGACGTTCCTGATCCGCGCGACCGACCGGGCCGGGAACGTCAGCGATTACACCAAGGTCAAAGCTCGTATCATCACCAAGGCCGAGGCCGACGCGGCTGCCGAAGCTCCGAACGCTCGGCTGCAAGGGACTGTCCTGTTCGGCAACGATCCGGTGCCGGCCGCCGAGATGACGATCTCCTCGGAAAAGGGACCGAAAATCTCCCCAATCACAACCGACGACCGCGGCAACTTCACGTTCGCAGGCCTCCCGCCGGGCAAATACAAGCTGGCCGCGAAGGCGGTGCTCCACAACAAGACCCGCAAGATGGAGTTGGACGTCACGGTCGAATCCGCCTCGGCGAATCCGAGGCCGGTACGGGTGATTCTGAAATAGAAAGTAGAATGTCCCCATTTTCGGCCCCCGCCACGATCAGTCAACCCTGGCCGAGACTCTTGAAACCGGTTCACGTACGTCAGGCTTTCCAGCCTGACACTTGCGACGGTTTGTCAGCCTGGAAAGGCTGGCTTACGGCAAAAGGCATCACCAGCCGGCCGAGCAATTGATTGACGCAACTTCTTCCCGGCGATAGACGTCTTGTGACGCTATCGGTTCGTCTTGCTCCCACCGGGTAATTGCGGTCGGGTTTGTTCCGCCAACCAACCTTTCGGCGCAGAATCGGGGTGTCGCATGACCTATCAAGGACACATTGAAGACGGCGTGGTCGTATTCAACCAACCGTTATCGCTTCCCGAAGGAACGGAGGTGTTGGTCGAAGTCGCGGCTCCGGCGCGCGGCCGCGCGACCGCCCCCGAGGACTTCTGGCGTGAAACGTCAATGGCGGAACTTATCAAAGAGCAGGGAGTTGCGCTCGCCCGACGCTTTGAGGACGTGCTGGGGCAAGGCACGACGCTGTGGGACGACGATCGGCAGTTCGATGAGTTCATTCGCAACATCGGCGACCGCCGCCGCGAAGGAATGGCATCGTGAGCACGATCGTTCTCGACACCAACATCGTGTCGTATTTGATGAAGGGGCACGCGCTCGCCGAACGGTACCGGTCGCACTTGGACGGCAAAACACTGGCCGTTTCGTTTATGGCTGTCGCGGAATTGTATGAAGGAGCATGCCGTGCCGATTGGGGTCCGCGACGGTTGGCGCGCTTTGACAATGTTCTGCGCAGCTACGTGGTCATTCCCGCTTCGCCGAAAACCTGTAAACGTTGGGGGCTGGTCCGCGCGGAGCGTCGAAGTCAACCGATTTCGTGCGAGGACGCGTGGATTGCGGCCGTTGCCCTCGTCCATCAATGCCCGCTTGCGACTCACAACGCCGCCGACTTCGCCAACATCACTGGCCGCGAGATCATTACAGAAGCGCGGGGCTAGGCGTTCCGAAATCCGGAAAAAGGGGATCAGGACTGATCAGAACGGTTCATTGAATCGTTCTGACCCCTTTTTGCTTTCCAATATTCTTTTTGACAATCGCTAGCAATCCGGCTATTCTGAGGGCGTGATGGCTGGCGGGCCGTCGCCAATCACATCTTTGCTCTTGCTCTCTGGCCGGCCAGCCTCACGGGTCCGACGCGATTTACCTGCGGCGGAATCGGCAGTTTCCGTCGCCGTTTCGTAATAGGGTTCGCTAAGGTCGGGTCGAGATTGCCGATACTCTCGGCAACCCCGCTACCCCTCACCCCCGATCCCTCTCCCACAAATGGGAGAAGGGAGAATTTGGGATTACGGGAGCATAACGATGGCTCAGGCCACTCTGGCTGATCAGAGCGCTCTGGCGCTCGGCACGGCCGCCCGCGACGGTTCCCCGGATGTCGCTCTTCACGGCGAAGGGCGCAAGTATCAATATCCCGGCATTCCCACGACGTGCGACGGCGCCGAGGCGGTCGTACACGTGGAGATCAACGTCGCCCAGGGGGCCGGCGCGTTTCCGATTACCAGCTCGACCACGATGGGGGGCGGATTCAACGCGGCCGTGATGAATGGCTACCGCAATCTGTGGGGCGATTCGCTGGTGTTCGTCGAGCCGGAGAGCGAGCATTCGGCCGCTTCGTTCTGCGAAGGGTTCGCCGCCGCCGGAGGCCGCGTGACGAACTTCACTTCCGGCCAAGGCCTCGTCCTGATGAAGGAGGTGCTCTACACGATCAGCGGCAAGCGGTTGCCGGCGGTGATGAATATCGGCGCGCGAGCGCTCACCAGCCATTCGCTCAATGTCCATGCCGGTCACGACGACTTGATGAGTGTGGCCGATTGCGGCTGGGGGATGCTATTCGGCCGCAATGCCCAAGAGGCCGCCGATCTGTGCCTGATCTCGCGCCGCGCCGCGGAGGCCTCGAAGACGCCGTTCTTCAATGTGCAGGACGGCTTTCTGACTACACACACCGTCGAGAAGGTGAATCTGCCCGAACTGGAGTTCATGAAGGAATTCATCGGCAGCCCGGCCGAGAAGCTAATCAATCTGCTTGATCCGGCCAATCCGATCATGTCGGGCGTGGTGCAGAATCAAGATTCGTATATGAAGGGGAAGATCGCTCAGCGCTGGTATTATGATCGGATTGGGCCGGCGCTCGTCGAGGCCTTCACGCTGTTCGCGGAAAAAACCGGCCGGCGATACGATTTCGTCGAGCCGTATCGCTGCGAAGACGCCGAGTATGTGATCGTCGGCATGGGCTGCTACATGGAAACGGCCCGGGCGGCCGTCGATCACCTTCGCGAAACGAAGGGGATCAAGTGCGGCTGCCTGACGGTCTGCTGCTTCCGGCCGTTCCCGGCGCCGCAAATCGTCGAAGCGCTCAGCCACTGCGCGGCGTTCGCTGTGCTCGAGCGTATGGACGACCCACTCTCGACCACCGGCAATCATCTCACCCGCGAGATCAAGGCCGCCTTCTGTGACGCGATTACTGGGCAGAACGGCCACGAGCCGATCCTCCGCGTGCCGAAGATTTATCACGGCTCGGCCGGCCTGGGGAGCCGCGACGTGCGCCCCGGCGATCTGTTCGCCGTCGTCGAGAACATGATCGAAGACGGGCCGGATTATTTCTGCCTCGGAATCGATCATCCGCTCGCGCTCAAGGTGGCGGAAGATCCCGATCTCCGCGAGCCGGGTTCATTCTCGATGCGCGGGCACTCGGTCGGCGGCTTCGGCTCCGTGACGACGAACAAGGTGATCGCCACGATCGCCGGCGACGTGTTCGGCAGAGACGTGCAAGCCTATCCGAAATACGGCTCGGAGAAGAAGGGACTGCCGACGACGTACTATCTCACGATCTCCGATCATCACGTGCGGTTGCATAGCGAGTTGGAGCACGTCGAGCTGGTCGTACTGAACGACACGACGGCCCTGTTCAGCGGCAATCCGCTGGCGGGCTTGGTCCCCGGCGGGGCGATCGTATTGCAATCCTCGCATGCGACGCCCGAAGATGTTTGGAGCCGCGTCCCCGAGCGGCATCGGAGATTCATCCGCGAGAACCGCATCCGTGTGTTCTATGCCGACATGGTGCAGATCGCCCGCGAGGTCGCTTCCGTAGCCGACTTGCAGATGCGCATGCAGGGAATCGTGCTCCTCGGGGCGTTCCTGAAGCTGACACCCTACGGCCGGCAAAGCGGCATGAACGACGAGCAAATCTACGCGGGGGTCGAGAAAGCGCTGCGCAAGTATTTCGGCAAGCGCGGCGACCGCGTCGTGCAAGACAACATGAAATGCGTCAAACGTGGTTACAGCGAACTGGGCGAAGTTCCTGAGTCTTTGATCCATGCCGCCGTCGCGGCAGGTTAGGAGAATAAATCGCTATGAGCACCGTGACCAAGCCTTCGTCGATGAACGAGGCCAACGAGCGCGATCCCTTCAATAACAGCAGCTACGGCACGCTCATCGATGCGCCCTACAAGGACGTCCGGCTGCCGATTCTCGACGTTCATGATTTCAACGACCGGATCATTCGCGGCTACGAGGAAGGGACCGCCGAATGCGGCCTGCCCGCCGATCTGTCGGTCGCTCGATCGCTGATCCCCGCGGGAACCGCCACACTCCGCGATTTCAGCTACATCGCTCCCGATATCCCCGAGTATTTGCCGAACAACTGCACCGGCTGCATGGATTGCGTGACGCTCTGCCCCGATACGGCGATCCTCGGCAAGGTGCTCAGCGAAAGCGATTTCGAGACGCGGGTTGGCGAGATTCCCGATCCGGCCGATCGTGAGCTGTTTCGCAAGCAATGGTCGAAGACCCGCAAGTATTACGAAGGGCCGGCCAAGAAATCGGGCGAAGGGGGCATGTTCATGATCATCATCGACCCCAGCAAGTGCAAAGGGTGCGCGGAATGCGTCACCGTTTGCGACGACAACGCGCTGGCGATGATCCCCAAGACCGAGCAGGTGATGACCGACGTCCGCAAGAGCCACCGGCTATTCAAGCAAATCGGCCCGTCGGACAAGCGCTACGTCAGCGACAATCTGCTGATCGACATGATGCTCAAGGAGCAGACGCACATTTACACCGGCGGGGCGGGGAGCTGCGCCGGCTGCGGTGAGGGGACCGCGCTGCGGATGATGTGCGCCGCGACCGGAGCGAAGTATGGCGATCAATGGGGCATCATCGCCGCCACCGGCTGTAACACGGTTTACACCTCGACCTATCCCTACAATCCGTATCTCGTGCCCTGGACCAACTCGCTCTTCGAGAATGCCCCGGCGATGGCGATGGGCGTTCGCAGCCGCTGGGACCAGATGGGCTGGCAGGACCGGCCGCTCTGGTGCCTGGGGGGCGATGGGGCGATGTTCGACATCGGCTTTCAGTCCCTTTCGCGGCTGTTCGCCTCCGGGATGAATGTCAAGGTGTTCGTGCTCGACACGCAGGTCTATTCAAACACCGGCGGACAGGCCTCGACCGCCAGCTACACCGGCCAGAACACCAAGATGAGCGTTCATGGATCGAAGACCGCAGGCAAGCAGGAGCGGCGGAAGGAGATCGCTCAGATCGCGATGATGCACCCTCGGACGTTCGTCGCCCAGACGACCTGCGCTCACGTCAACCATTTCTATCGCTCGGTGCTCGACGCCCTCGAGTTCGACGGCCCCGCACTTGTCTGTTGCTATACCACGTGCCAGCCGGAACATGGCGTGGCAGACAATATGGCCACCGATCAGGCGAGGCTGGCGGTCGATACGCGGGCATTTCCGTTGTTGATCTACGATCCCCGCAAGGGAGACACGATCCGCGAGCGGCTCTCGCTGCAAGGTAATCCGGCGGTGAACGAGGATTGGTGGACAAACCCGAAGACAGGACAAACGGTCGATTTCGTCGACTTTGCCCGTAGCGAAGGGCGGTTTGCCAAGCACTTCGACAAGGAAGGAAACCCCAGCCCGACGTTGCTGCGCGGCAAGGAAGACCGGCTCGAAAATTGGTGGCTGCTGCAGGAATTGGCTGGGGTTCGCGGCGCGTCGAAAGCCGCCGCGAAGACGGCGGCTGCGGCCAGGCCAGCGACGACGAAACCCTCCGCCGCCAATGGCGCGAGCAAAGCGCCGATCGGCGGCAACGGGAACGGCCAGCACGCGGCGGCAGCACCGAAGGTCAATTTCAAGATCGGTTCGCGCATCAAGTACAACGACGGCTCGGCCTGGATCGCCGGGATCGTCGAGTCGGTTGAGCCGGCCGTGCTCGTTCTAGATGACGAAAGCGTCATTCGCACGAATCTCGAGGTGCTTCTGGCCGGAGCAGCCGAAGGATTGATCGTAGGAGGGTAGCAGGCACACTCCGTGTGCCGTCCGCCGTTTCCGATTCTCCGGTCTTCCGGTGAACGCACGGCATGACTGGTTCCGCGCAGGGTGGAGGCATGTTTTGAGCACATTGCGTCCGTGAGTTCCTCGGCATGGCCTGGGAACGAAGACACCACTAGCCCACAGCGGCGTCTAAGGAGTGATTCTCATGCACGAGTTCCAGGGTGATTTACTGATCGGTGGAATGCGGCTTAGGCAAGTTCATGGCGAGCTGGAAGAGGAGCAGCACAAGCGCGGCTCCAAGGAATGGAAGCTCTCGGGACACCTCCATTTGTCCCCGGAGCAGTTGCAGTTAATCGAGGTAAATCGCGAGTATCGCATCCAGCTCGACGACGGCCGAGCGGCCCAGATCGTGATCTCGCACCTGGAATCCGAAAACGGCGACGAATTGCTCGCCGACTTCAAGCCCTCCCACCCGCGCAAGCAGCGGGCGAAGTAGGTCGGTTCGGTTGTGGGCAGATCCACACAGATGTTCGAAGAAGACCACCGGCGAGCTTTCCGGCGGACCCGCATCGCATCGATGGACGAAGAGAGTGGAACAAGGAGATTGTGAGAGAACTGCGAGCGATTCAGCGGTCGCTTGACACAACGGCGGCGCGCTGGCAACATAAAACCATACCCAGCTTGGGTGGTTGTCCAAGTTGCGCCGAAAGGGAGAGGAACGCTAGTCTAGAACCTCTCACAAAGCGACCGCGGATTGTCCCCGATTTGCACTGTCGCCATCTCGATTCTCCCTTTTCCTCAAGGGAAGAGGGCCGGGTTGAGAGTGCGGGCACCATCGCCGCGATGGTCGGCAGAGCAAGTTGGTAACCATCCACTAATCACGGGCCGTTTTGGGAGAGGTTCATTTTTGCGCAGACAGATCCAGCGCGAACAGTTCTCTTCCTTACGCTCAGAATGCCCGCAAGGGCACAGCCCTTGGAAATGACTAATGAATTCACTCCCACGCGCCGATCGATCAGGCGGCTGGAGGATGACTCCTGCGTCCATCGCCTCCTCCGTAATATCGACAGCGCAGCTTAGTCTTCCCGTCGCTACGGTTAACTGTGCCGCCATTGTGTGCTTACTGTTCCTGGTCCTCGGTTCGCGCACGGGATCCGTCTTAGCCGACATTTACTACGACAGCGATTCCGGACCTCTTCAAGGCCAGGTAATTCCAGGCACTCAGGGAATTACACCAGGGCCCGGCATCGATTTGAGCGGCTGGAACACACCGGGCCATCAACTCGAATACGCGGACCTTCGCTTTAACCTGGCAGGCGCCACTTTTGCTAACTCCGATCTAAGGTATGCCATGTTCCAGAATACGACGCTGACCAATGCCAACTTCACCAACGCCGACCTCACAAGCGCTTCCGTTGGGGGGGCGAACTTCAGCGGAGCAATCGTAACCGGGGCGAAGTTTTTTAACTTCACGAACCTCACCGCGAACCAACTCTACAGCACCGCCAGCTACGCCAGTGGCAACTTGGCGGGCATTGCTTTTGAAGCTAATGATTTGTCCGGTTGGAATTTTGCTAGCCAAAACCTTACGAAGGCCGACTTTTTTGGGTCGAACCTGACGGACACTAACTTCACAGGCGCGGTTGTCAACGGAGCTGCCTTGGATTCCACGAACTTTACCGCCGGCCAGCTCTACAGCACAGCCAGTTTCGCCAGCGGCGACCTGACTGGTGTCGGGTTTGGTAGTAACCTTTCCGGCTGGAATTTTGCCAATCAGAACCTCACTAGCGCCTCGTTTTTTTCGTTTTCGGCGTCCAATTCCTTTGGCTCGAATCTGACTGGCGCCACCTTTACTGGCGCAATCGTTAAAGGGGCGGTATTTGACCTCACGAACCTCACCGCGAACCAACTCTACAGCACTGCTAGCTTCGCCAATGGCGATCTGACTGGCATCTCTCTTGGCGGCGATGACGTTACCGGTTGGAACTTCGCCAATCAGAACCTCACGCAGGCCAAGTTCAATAGCGCAATCTTGACTAACGTCAACCTCTCGAACCTCAACCTCAGCGATGCAAGCTTTTATTCCTCGCTTATGACCAACGCAAACCTCGTCAACGCAAACCTTACTAATGCCTTCTTGGATCAAGCGGTCCTGACGAACGCCGACCTCGCCAATGCTACTCTCACTAACGCCTTCCTGGGAAATGCCGATTTCACCGGCACCGACCTCCGCAGCGCGACGGGTTGGTCGCCGGCCGCGACGACCGTCACGCATAACACGATCCGGCCCGATGGGTCGATCCAAGGGTTGGCGTTGATGGCAGGTGAGAAGCTTATCGTCCGAAACAATCCGATCCCGATTGCAGTCGCAACGAGCGCCACGCTTGACAATGCAGCGACGCTCGAGTTTTTGCTAGATGCCAATTGGACGTCTCCCATCGGGTTTAGCGCCGGGCTGAATCCGTCGCTTGCCGGCACGCTGGATTTGGAGATTGCCAGTGGTGTTGATCCCTCCACACTCGTCGGCGATTCATTTCAACTGTTCAATTGGGGTGGACCGCTGCCGGCGAGGGACCAGTTTTCGATGATTACGACGGAGCCTGGGCTAAATTGGGACTTGTCGAGTCTGTATAGTGCCGGCACGGTCACGTTGATGGCTGTTCCCGAACCGTCGGCACTCCTTCTCGCATCGTTCGGCTTGGCCGCCACGGCTGCTTTCGCATCTCGGCGTGCGCTCAGACAGCGCTTGCGACTAGCGTTGGCGCACGGTTTGAATTAGATTGGCGTGAGCGTTGCGCGATCGTTCTCGCAACGATCTAATGTTACAATCCGCTTGCCGCGCCCGGAGTTCGTCGGATGGAATTGCAAATTGGGGATGGCGCCGAGCCGGTTTCGCGCGTGGCGCTTGTTGGGATGCTCGACATGGTGGCGGTCGGCCAGGTCGAGACCAAGTTCCTGGCGGCCACGGTGGCCCGCGGCAAGAATACGATCGTCGATCTCTCCCAGATGGCGTTCATCGCGTCGCTGGGGATGGGGATGCTGGTGAGCGCGCACAAGGGGCTCAACCGCCGCGGGGCGAAGATCGTGCTCCTCAACCCGCAGCCGGACGTGGAACTCGCGCTCATCACCGCACGGCTGCAAGAGATCTTGCCGATCGCCCATAGCGAGCAGGAGGCCGAGCAATTGCTTGCCGCGGCATGAGACGGGCCGTTCACTTCAGCTTCGCGCGCAGCTCGCCGTCGAGTTCGCTGATGTGGATCCCGCGGTTGATGACCTTCCCGGTGTCGTCGATGAGGATCATCGTCGGCAGCGTCAGGATGCCAAGCTCGTTGGCATAGCGGCTGTCGAGGCCGCCCGGCTCGAAAAGTTGCGGCCAGGGGAGGCGATTCCGCGAGAGATAGTCGTCGAGCGCCGCGCGGTCGCCATCGAGGCTCACCCCGATCAATGCGAAGCCGCTGGCGGCATACCTGGCTTGCAGCTCCTTGAGTTCCGCCAAATCCACCTTGCACGGTTCGCTCGTCGTGGCCCAGTAGTGGATCAGGACGAATTTCCCCCTGTACTGCGAAAGATCGACCTGTTCGCCCGCCGTGCTCCGCCCGACCAATTCGACCGACTTGCCCACCGAATCGAGTCGGCGGATCGCACCGGCCGCTTTCTTGGCGACCGCGACTCCGTCGAAATTTCCGGCGATTTCGCCATACCAGTGCTTGGCTTTGTCTTCCTGCCCGGCGAATTCCTCCGCCACTCCGAGTTGCATCATCGCATCCGCGGCATCGGGCGCCTTCGGGTGCCGGCCGACGAATTGCTCGAGGCTTTTCACCCATTCGGCCTGCACCTTCGAAAACTCGGGATTCGGCGCTTGCAGCGCCAGCACGTACTCGGCCGTCAGCTTGCGAAATTCGACGTAGGCCGCCAAATCGCCGTCGGCCGGGTTTTTCTCGAGCGACTGCCCTAGCCGCGTGAGACGCTCGGTTCCCTTGGGGAAAGTGCCCGATTGGACAGCGGCGCTCACGGTGTCGGCCATCTGGCGGACCCATTGTGCGCGGTCCTTGTCGCCGATTTCGCTGATTATTTGCTGAAGGTAGTCAGCCCGCTCCTCGTTCAGTTTCGCTTGCGCGTCGCGCGTCCCGGCCTTGCCGATCGCGTCGTCCAAGCGTTGCAGCTCCTCCAACAGCTTTTGCGTCTTTTCATTCGTGCCGCCGGCGACCGAGTCCGCCGACTGGCCCGCATTCTTAATCGCCGGATTGACGAAGAAGAAGCCGTTTCCGGCGATTTCCGCCGACTTCGCATTGGCGTCGGGAATCGCCGGAGCATCGATCAGTCGCCAGCATTCGCCGACCTTGATCATCGTGCCGATCTGCAGTTGTGCGTCTTTCCCTTCGGTCTCGACGATCGCCACCACATTTTCGTAAACGACGAGGTCGCCCGGGATGCCGAAGGTGCCTGCCGGCACGATCCCCGGACGGCTGCCGCCGAAATGGACCCAATTGGATTTCGCCGTGATCGTATTCTGGCGGCGAACCAATTCGGCGAATGCGGCCGGCGCCGCCGCCAGCTTCTCGGCCAGCTCTTTGCTCTTCGCGGGGTTTAAGGCAAGCAGCTTGAGTTCGCTGGACGTCAGCAGGAGCCGCGCGAAGCGGGCTGGATCGCGATCGCGGATTGCCATCACCGCCTCGGCGCTCGTCTCTTCGGCCGAGATCATCCGCCACGCGTCGATCTGGCCGTCGGAACTTTTGCCGGCGCCCCAGCGAATTCCGGCCGTGTTCAGCCAACGGAATTCGTTCGCCTTGCCGGTGAACTTGGTGTCGATGTCGCGATAGACCTCCACACCGTCTTTGTAATAGCTCCAGCGATCGACAATGTTGTCGCCGTTGGTATCGACGAACTCGCGGAGAATCTTCCCTTGGGCGTCGCGGATCACCCAGCCGGTCTGTCCTTTGTGCTTCTCGGCCTTGATGGTGCATTTGGCAGCTTCCTCCGGCGACGGCTGATCGTAATCCACGTCGCGTTGCACGGGCACCAGCTTCAGCGCCTGTTCGGGCGTCGGCGTTGCCGCGCGCGTCGCGGCGAATCCGCTGGCCAGCGGCCAAGCCAGAATGATCGAGACAACCAACCGCCAACGAGACATCGATTTCACCGCCATCGGGCAACCCTCGGGGAAGTCGGAACGATTTGTCGAGAAACAGAGAAACGCCGGAAAATGGAACGAGTGCGCGGGCACAGCGCTGCATACTTGTTTCGGCGTGCCGGGGCGGCGATCATCAACCGCCGCGCGAGTTTTTGCCGATTGCAGCGACTTTTGCGCCCTTGACGGCGAAAGCTGGGCAATCCGGCGAGCCTGCGCGACCCGCCGAGAGCCGATCCGACGCGCTTGTCGGCGGACTAGCGAGCCGTTAGGATGCGAAGCTGTTCGGTCGCATGTCGATTCGCATTCTCCGGCGAGGCGCATCATGGATGCCGCGGCGCAAGATTTTTTACGTAAGATTCTCGAAACCCCTAGCCCTTCGGGCTACGAGCGGCCGGTCCAAGAAATCGTCCGGCAATACGTGGCCGGTTTCGCCGACCGAGTGACCACCGATTCGCATGGCAATGTAATTGCCGTAAAGAATCCCAGCGGGCCGCTCCGCGTGATGCTTGCCGGACATTGCGATCAGATTGGCCTGTTGGTGCAGCATATCGACGCCGAGGGTTATCTCTATTGCCAGACGATCGGCGGCTGGGACCCAATCCAGTTGATCGGCCAACGGATGACGGTCTGGACGACCGGAGGCGCGATCCCCGGCG